>WTHE01000053.1 GCA_011523315.1 Candidatus Binatota bacterium | reverse complement strand
GCAACAGTCGGGTGAGGGTGGGAGTGAACGTGGTCCAGGCTTGCTTGACCGAGAGCGGCAGCGAGCGAGAGTCAAGAACGTCAGAAGGATCGGGAAAAAGCTCCACTGTGAGATTCCGAACAACCAAGGCATGGGCAAATCCCAGGCGAAAGGGTCCCCACAGCCGGGCTTTGGAGAGCGCCAGCGAGTCGCCAGAAACCCGCATGTGCAAGCGCCCTTCGTTGTGCGAAGCGGTCTGAAAGCCTTGGAGACTCATTCTGGAGTTGGGGGTAGGGATAACTGCTTCTTGTCTGTTGTTCACAAGGGCTGCTAGCAAGCCGACGCAGCCTACGAGTATGCCAATCAAGGCAAGCTCGCGCACCCTTGTCTTCAAGGAAAGACGCCACCGCATTGTATCTGTCTCCATCGGCGTCGTTACCTGCCAATGGTGAGGGTGTAGTCCCCGCCTTCCTCTGCAAAATAGGAGCTGACTTCAACCGTATAGGAGCCTGAACTCGGGAGACTCAGCCTGCCACCCTCTAAGATATCGTAAGGCAGACAAGAATTGGGACGATCTCCAAAACAGTCATCGTTGTCGTCTACAATACGCCCATCAGGACCGATCAGAACCAGAACAGTATCGAACGCCGGACTTTGGACCCGTAAAGAGACTGACTGCCCTGTCGAACCGGAGAAGGTATAACAATCCGCATAGTGGGACTCCCATTTGAGAAGCTGATCGTTGATATTTTGCTGGGTCAGATCTGGAGTCGTTCCGCCGAAAGTCGGATCAGGAAAGCGGCCTAAAGGAAGGAATGTTCCGAGAGTATTTTTGTTACGGAAAAGGGAGGTTTGGTCTCTGTGTGTGAGCGTGCCGCCTAATGTAGCGGAACTGCTCATTGTCCTACACCCACTGTCGAAGACGGGGATAAACGGCCGGAGCGTCCCGAACCTCCCGGAGAACAGCAAGCGTAGATCGAGCCGCTCTGGATCGTCGAAGCCGAGATCTGCGGGTAAGGTGACTCTTCCCCGCAAAGACTGGCGGACTGACTCCAGCGTATCCTGTACCAGCCGCGCATCCGAGGCGTCTTCTGGAAGCACCTCAATGACATCATCAGACTGGTCATCTGTCTCTGCCAACACGGATTCGATGGCCATGTCCGCTTTCATCAGCGCTTGCTCAATCAGGTTCCGTGCCGTTGTGAGCGGAGCACTTGAGCGTAAATTCAGCATGCGAGGCTCGGCGTCCAGAATGGCTCGGGACGTTTGCGTCGTCACCAGTTGCAAATCCGCGTCGAGGTCATACGCCGCTGCGATCTCGAATGCCGCCTGGGCGAGCTGTAAAGTCGCAGTCAGCGCCTGGATATCGCTCCTGTCTATCTCGACTTCGGCCTGTTCTATACCAAAATCTTCCAGCCTGGAACGCAGGCAGTCGGGTAAATTCATCAGGTCAAAACGGACCTCGGCTGTACTCGCAATGCGGTTCAGACTTTCTATCGCCGTGGCAATCTCTGGTAGAAGCACCTCTCGGAATGCCTGGATGATCGCTCCCGTTCGGGGCGCGCTTGACGGCACTTGCTCTGGCAGATCAACGCTCAGCGCGCAAACATCGCTGCTATCCCCAGTAACAGCGACGCCACTCCGACTGGCCAGTGATCTCAAATCGGGATGAGTAAGAGTGGGAGTGGCAATACGCGTGATGGCTGAGTAGAGATTGGCCTGTGGGTTGCCCGGAGCCGATTCCAGGGCTTGACGGAAGTGTTCATGGGCGTTGCTGAGGTTTCCGCTGGCCAGCGCTGCCTCTCCCGAACGGATGAGCGCATGCGGGCCGGTGACTTGGGCGATGACAAAGTTCTGCTGCTGCTCTTGCCACCGCAGGACCACGTCGGTCCCGGCTTCAGGAAAGTCGGCTACGCGTACCTCTCTCCTCAGGTCCGGCAAAAACGGCTTCTCGCTCAGCCGCGTCACGGTGATAGTGGCGCGGGCAAACTCCACCCCATCGGCCAAAGCCCGCACGGTGTGGACGCCGTGGTTCAGGAGGTTCCAGTTGAACAGCAAGCCAAAGCCGTTATTCGTATCGCCACATGCGCTTTGGGTGTCTCCTCGGTCAGTGCCATAAGCGGCCTCCACCAGAGGCTGGTCGTCAAACTGGATCTCAATCCGATTCGCCTCACACACCCAGCCCGAGATAATCCCGAGGCCGCTCTGAAAGGAGCCGGGCTGGGGGTTTTCCAAGACTCGGGGGGGACTCCCGCTCGTGCCGCCCCGCTGGCCTGGGCTGCCATCGGTGATGACAAAGTTCTGCTGCTGCTCTTGCCACCGCAGGACCACGTCGGTCCCAGCTTCAGGAAAGTCGGCTACGCGCACCTCTCTCCTCAGGTCCGGCAAAAACGGCTTCTCGCTCAGCCGCGTCACGGTGATAGTGGCGCGGGCAAACTCCACCCCATCGGCCAAAGCCCGCACGGTGTGGACGCCGTGGTTCAGGAGGTTCCAGTTGAACAGCAAGCCAAAGCCGTTATTCGTATCGCCACATGCGCTTTGGGTGTCTCCTCGGTCAGTGCCATAAGCGGCCTCCACCAGAGGCTGGTCGTCAAACTGGATCTCAATCCGATTCGCCTCACACACCCAGCCCGAGATAATCCCGAGACCGCTCTGAAAGGAGCCCGGCTGGGGATTCTCCAGCGTAGCTTGAGCCCAAAGGGGTAGAGGAAAGAGAGCGGCGAAAACCACTATCGCGAGAGTCCACACAGTAAGCTGGGCTGCTTTGAGAGGCGGCACGGTATTCTTCCTTTACGTGACACAGATTACTCAGCAGGAATGCCGAGCTGTTTCTCCATCGGACCCCTCTTAGCAGGATTGCCTGCCGTCAGTCGCCACCAAAATCGGCAGGCCGGATGACCCCGCTCAAGCCTCAGCGCTCAAGGCGGGAGCGGCACTCCATGATACCTGGAGTGCCAGCACGACTTCCACCAGTGTCGGTGCAGAGAATCGCCGCCTGCTCTAACTGCGGCGAACCACGCGGAACTTGAATGAGCGGTCGGGGCGAACAGGAGGCAGGCGGCTGATCTTGAGTGTATAATCGGGCGGATCCAAGGTGATTGTGGTGTCACGCACGAGGGTCGCGATATTGAGCGCGATCAGCACTTCGGCCAGACTGCGACCCAAGCATTGATGGGCTCCAACCCCGAAGGGCGCATATACCCCGGCCTGCCGATGCTCGGCGCGTTCCGGTGTGTAGCGGTCGATATCGAAACGGTGCGGCTCAGGGAAGTATTCCTCCATCAGATGCGGCACGGCAAATCCAATCAAGACCTGTTCGCCGGCTGGCACATGATAGCCTCCGAACTCGAACGAGTTAGCAACGGTCCGCACGGTCGCGGGACTGAGGGGATAACGGCGCAGCGTTTCCAGGGCCACGCGGTGGGTGACGTCAAGTTGGCGCACATCATTCAGATTAGGAGTCCCCTGTTCAAAAAGGGCGTCGGCTTCGGCAGTCACGCGGGCGAGCAGCTCCGGCTGTTTTAACAACTCGTAGGAGATGAAGGTGCAGAGACTTGACACGGTATCGAGCCCAACCATGAATGCTTCCAACACGGTCAGCAGCAGATTGGTCTCAGGCATAAAATACGGATCGGTACGGTTCAGTTCCAGGACTTCGTCGATGAAATCCGGAGGTCGGGTGTGACGGCGCTCCGGGGCATGATCTGCCAGAATTTTCCGGGTCAGTTCCTCCATCCGCTTATGGGCACGCCGAAAACGAGGCAGATGAATCACCCAGCGGGGAAGATGCCGAGAGAAGTGTACCTTCAAAAGCGTTTGGAAGAAAAATATGAAATCATCCAAGTACTCCCTTGCATCCGTGCTGGTAATCAGCTGTCCCAACTGCGTGGTCACAATGCGCTGAAAGGCATATTGCACAGGAATCGCTTGGTCTGATGGCCACGCTGCCATCTCGTCCCGCATGATGCGGACCGCCTCGTCCGTGCGGTCGTCCAACAGCTTACGCGAATAGTGATCTATATGCATCCGCCGCATCCGGATGTGTTCGGAACCGTCCATGCCAACGAGCAGGTGCGTGGCGCCCAGGTCTGAATTGAGAGGGAGCCAGGATTCGTATGTGCGCAGATGCCCCGTGTCCCGGGCCACAAACCGATTGGCCTCTGGCCCGACGAGAACAGTAAAGCGTCGATTGAAGGCACGGATACGAAAGATCGGGCCTAATGCGCGATATTGTTGTATGAAGAAGGCGTGGAGACCGCGGACCATGTCCACGGCATTGCCGACAAGGGGGAGCCCTGGGGCCTGGGGAATCTCCCTGCGTTGCTGCGGGGGGCCGGCGCCGAGGACACCTCAAGCTCCCGGATCGCCTGGGTGACCGCTTGCCCGATCAGGTCCAGTCTCCGCACCACGTCGAGCCGCTCCTGCGCCTCGGTCCGTTCGGCCTTGGATAAGATAGTCTCGAATATGCCGCAGGCATCCGCCAGACAGATCAGCACGATATCGCGCGGATCGGGAATCTCGTCGCTGAACAGCACCCGCATAAGGCGAAGCTTGACCTCTTCTGTCGCCTTGCCATCGATACTGGGATAGCGGCGCGCACGCGACACAGCGCGCGACAGGAAGACGAGGCCCTCACCCTCGGCTTCGAGAATGCCCCGGCTGACCAGTCGCGCCAGCACCGTGTCGCGGATTGCATCCCCCCGCTCAGCGATGTCAGCCAGCCACAGGCTGACGGCCCGGGGCTCGGCTGCTTGGGCGAGGGCGGCCAGCGTCGGGTCGAGCAACTCGTCGTTGAGTGGCGCCGCACTGACAACCGTGAGCTGGGTGAGGTCGGTATCAATGCGGTCTTCAAGGGCCAAATCCATCAATACGGCTCCGGCCAGGACGATATTCAACGAACGCGACGGAAAGGCGGATGCGATAGCGCCACGCTCTTCGTCGAGCAGCAGCAGAACAATCTCTTCGGCAAATCGCAGCATGGCCATGACTCTTTGTCTCGTGGCGGGTGTGAGGGCTCAGGCGGGCGGTTGGTACGACCAGATATCCAGCGCGAACTGCCACTCCTGTGTGATACGATCAAGAGCAGCGGGGGCAAGCGCTAAGCGGTTTTTCTGATAACCGGACAGGGTCTGGAGATAGTCGCGGATGGAGGGGTGGGCCTCTTCCCAGCCCGGCAGGGCCAACTCGGCGTACAGCCGTTCCAGTTCGACCAGCGGCTGCTGTTCGAGGTCTTCATAGCGCACTTCCGCCAGGTTCCCCGCTGGAATCAAGGCCCGATCATGCAGGTAGTGCTGCATGGTGAGCCTGTAGGCGTACAGGATATGCTCTTCCATGTCTTCCACACGCATATCCTGGAGCTGAAACAGGGGCAGGATCTCCCGATACTGATGCAACATTGAGCGGTACACAGCGTACGGATTGCGGACGATATGGATGAATTTCGCCTCGGGGAAAAGGCGCAGCAGGTGCGGAATCCGACCGGTATTGTTCGGACTCTTCAGGACCAGGGGCCGCCCGCCGTTAGCGAAGGTCGCCTTGCGCAGAACCTCCAGATAGACCCGCTCCCAGCGAACCAGTTCTTTCTTCGTCAGTCCCTGCATGGTGAGGTATTTATCCCAGTACATGCGTGACCGCTGCGGGAACGACAGATGATGGATGGGAGAAAGCGCGCTGGTATTGCTCACCGCGACTTCCTCTTCAATGGGCGCGTCAAGGGACACCCGCACATTGTCCCCAGGTCTCGTGTCTGGCAGGGCCTTTGCCATCTGGCGCTTCAGCCAACCGCGTCCGATCAGGAAGAAGGTCGGTACAATCGCCTGAAAGGTCGAGACCGTCCCGTACTGCGGGTCGCGCTGCAACAGGTTGTGCAAATGCGTTGTGCCACTGCGGGCAAAGCCCAGGATAAACAGCGGCTGGGAGTCAATCTGCGTCTGCGCGACTTGCCGCCCGTAGCGGATCCACTCGGCGAGGCGCAGGGGACTGGCCAGGCTGGTCAGCAGCAGAATGCGGGCCAGCTTGCCCCAGTAGGCGGGAGCCACACCGCCGTTTTCCCACAGTAGGCGGATCCACGTCCCCGGAGGAGCCATGCTGGAGGGGTGTTGGGAGATTTCCGCGTTCGGCATTATGCACCTCTCGCATGCGAACCAGAAAGAGAAGAAAGAAGCAGGTAGTGTCTCAGTTTGAAAACTGCTGAGCATGAACCCATCAAAACTCCTGGATTCCTCCTGTTGTCTGTATTTCAGATGCACGGCAAATATCACACCGCTCAATTTTCACCCTACCAAAATTGGTAGGCAGCCGCAAAATATTAAGAAATGGTGCGACCTCCCGAACGCGCTTGGCTAGAGCATTTTCATGCTATCTTGATCCATATCCAGCATGCGCGAGGTAGTGGGCACATTCGGTGGGGGGAAACGCCGCGAGGGCCGCGCCGACCGCCTGCCAGAGGGTGGCCGGCGTCCGGGCCGCCGCGGTGCGCAGCAGCGCCTTGAGCTTGGCAAAGACCTGTTCGA
>WTHE01000104.1 GCA_011523315.1 Candidatus Binatota bacterium | reverse complement strand
CCGGGCCGCTCGTCGCCGGCAGTCAGCTCGTGTCTCAGCCGGGCAAACACCCCCACCCCCTGTGTGACCACGGCCGAGCCCATCTGCACCGCCTTGATGCCGCTCCGCAGCACCGCCAGCGCCTCGGCGGCCGTGGACACGCTACCGACCCCGATCACATCGAGTTTTCCGCCCGAGGCGTGCAGCACGGTCTGGGCCTGGGACGGACCGCCGGCGGTCGCGGCGTTGTGACAGATAGCGGCCGGCACGCCGGCTTCGAGCAACGCGGCCGCCACCTCGCTCAGCGGCAGGGGAAGCTGCGGCGGCAGCTTGACCGCCAGCGGCGCCGACACCGCCCGGCGTAGGGCCGCCAGCGTCTCACTCAGAAACCCGGCCGAACGAAACGGATTGAGATGCGTGTGGACATGCGGATCGTTGAGATTGATCTCGATCAGGCTGGCTCCGGTCCGGACCAGCGCGCCGGCCGTCTCGATATACTCGGCCACGCTAAAGCCCGCCACGCTGGCGATGACCGGCTTGCCGGCCCGCAGGATGTCGGGCAGCCATTCGACGTAGGCGGCATAGCCCGGATTCTCCAGGCCGCACCGGGCGCCCGGATCTTCAAACGGAGCGGTGGTGATCGACTTGGTGACCACCGCCCCGCTCTCGGACCGAGCCAGGGCCAACAGCTCTTCGCGGCTGGTCGAAAGCGCCCCGGCGGCATTCATCAGGCAGAACGGGAGAGGCACGCCGGCAATTGTTGGTGTGAGGTTTGACATAGCTGTCTTTCCTTGTTGGGGCCTGCTTCGCACGAGATTCAACACAGAGTGAGAGTCCGTCCTAGGGCTGAGCACTCATCGCTTCCGATGGCGTGTAGTGCAAGAGCAGCAAACTCTCAGCCGGAAGCGCGGCAAAAGCATAGGCACTCCCCTGCGAATCGGCAAACTCAATCAGATACGCTGAGGACTGTGCGTGCTGAGGTATCAGCTCGACAACCGTCCCGACTGTACCGACAGGCAGTCCTGTATCGAACGTATATCGCTCATCAGCTAACTGTAGATCCTTGAGAGGAATATCTTTTAGCAGGGCAACAACGTCGAACAGCTTAGGCAGTCGCACTGCACTCTCCTTTCCTCACCGCAGAGATACAGACATCAATACCGTGTGGCGCCTTGAGGCTCATCCTTTCGGAGGGATGACGGCCGCTAGCCTTTTCCTTTCCACTTGAGCCCGGTGTCGGTGAAGATCACAAGACCAATGACTAAAGCGAGTCCTCCAAGTCCAATGAATACTATTTCCAACAAATTCATACTCAAATAATCCGCACCTGCGTCCCTCTTTCTCAAGGACGAGTGCTGCGCCAGTCAGCAATCGGTATGGTCTCCGCCAACTCCGGCTTTTTGCCCGTTTGCGGGGCAAGGCGACCGGCCGCCAGCGTGTCATCGTGCGAGAACGAGACCCACAGGTTCCCGGCCTGGGCCTCGGCAAAAAAGCGCTTCTTGGCCGCAATAGTCGCCAGTGGGTCGGTATCATAGGCGGCGTTCCAGGCCGGCCGCAGGTGCGAGGTGGTCGGCACGATGTCGGCCAGATGAATCAGCCCGGTGCCGCCGGCTTCGACAATCACGCACTGGTGCGGGGCCGTGTGCCCGCCCGAGACTGCGGTGCGGACCTCGGGCGTCAGCCGCGTATCGCCGTCAAGAAGTTCGATCCGCCCGAGCGCGTGCAGGCACTCCGGGGCGTGCCGGTAGGCCGCGGCCAGACGCTCGTCCGGGGGCCGGGTGGCCAGCTCCCACTCGGCCCGCTGGATCACGACCTGGGCCTGGCTGAAAATCGGGCGCGCCTCGCCCTCGGCCGTCTTGTCGATCAGGCCGCCAACATGGTCGAAATGCAGGTGCGACAAGACCACGTGGGTCACATCCTGGGGGGCGAGGCCGAGAGCGTCCAAGCCCTTGACCAGCCTGTCGGCCGGGTCGGGCGTATAGATCTGGACCTCGCGTTCGCTCAGCCGGTTGCCGATCCCGGTATCGACCAGGATCACATCCTGTCCGGAGACGATCAGCGGGCAGGTCAGACTCATCTTGATCCGGTTGCGGGCGTTGGGCGGCTTTTCTCGTGACCACAGCTCGCGCGGCACGATGCCGAACTGAGCGCCGCCGTCGTCATACCAGAAGCCCGCATTCAAAAAATGAATCGTCACCCCACCGGCCCGTAGCATGGGCCGACTATAACCGAGGCATCCGGCCAACACAAACCCGCCGGGCGTCCTCTTCTCGGCTTTGGTCCGGCTGTGCTAGGCTTGGCCGTGCCAGACAACATCCAGGCCAATACGAAAGGAGCAGGTATGCACATCGGTGTTTCGGCGTTTCTGACAGAACACTCGGGGGAGCCGGGGACGATTGCCCAGACGGCCGAGAATCTCGGCTTTGAGTCGTTTTGGGTGGCCGAGCATCTGGTCATTCCGGCCAGCTATACGACCTACTATCCCCGCTCACCCGACGGCAAGGTGCCGGACTTCTACGCCCATCTGGCCGATCCGTTCGTGGCCCTGGCGGCGGCGGCCCAGGCGACCAGCAGCATCAAACTCGGCACCGGCATCTGCCTGCTGCCGGAACGCGACACCATCACCACCGCCAAGGCGGTGGCCACGCTCGACCTGTACTCGAACGGGCGCGTGATCCTTGGCGCGGGAGCGGGTTGGTTTCCGGAAGAGGCCGAGATCATGGGCGTCAACTTCAAGCGGCGCTGGACGCACCTGCGGGAGTCGGTCGAAGCCCTGCGCGAGTTGTGGAGCACGGACGAGAGCAGCTACGAGGGCGAGTTCGTCAAATTTCCAGCGGTCAAACTCTTTCCCAAACCGGTCCAGAAGCCATATCCGCCGATTCTGCTCGGCGCCCACGATCCCAAATATGCCGTCAAGCGGGTGGCCCAGTACGCCGACGGCTGGTGCCCGGGCAATCTGAGTCCCGAGCAGGCCGCCGAGTCGATCCCCGAAATCAAACGCCTGGCCAGGGAGGCCGGCCGCGACCCGGACAGCCTGGAGTTTTCCACCCTGCTGATGGCCCAGGGGGACGGGCCAACGCTCGACACGATGAAAGCCTACGAAGACGCCGGCCTGAGCCGGCTGGTGGTCCTGGCCTGGGCGGCCGCCACGGGGAGCGGGGTCGAAGCGGTCAAGAGCCTGGCCCCGATTGTGGAACGCGCCCAGCAGGTGTAGGCCGTACTCCGATTGTGACGGCCAGACCATTGACAGCAAAGGAGGGCAGCCATGGCAACACTCAATACCGTCTTGGGGCCGATTGACGCCGACCAGATCGGCGGCACCATGTCCCACGTGCATCTCACGATCGACATCATGTGCTGGCACCAGCCGCCGGACTCGGGTGTCCTCAGGGGACTGAGCGAGAGCAAAATCACCATGCAGAACCTGGGTCAGGTCCGCCGCAACGCCATGCTGTTCAAGGATAACCTGATCCAGGACGATCTCGACCTGGCCGTTCAGGAGGCGGCCGAGTACCAGTTCGCCGGCGGCCAGACCCTCATCGACGTCGACCTGCCCGGCATGGGACGCGACCCGGTCGCCCTGCAGAAGATCGCCCGGGCGACCGGCCTCAACATTGTGGCGTCCACCGGCTGGTACGTGCAGTTCTCGCATCCGCCCGAAATCGCCGACAAGAGCATCGAAGAGCTGACCGACATCATGGTCAAGGAACTCACCGTCGGTATTGGCAACACCGGCATCAAGGCCGGCAATATCGGCGAGATTGCCATGAGCGGCGCCCCCCACGAGGCCTGTCAGCCCGGCGAGGAAAAGGTCTTGCGCGCCTCGGCCCGGGCTCAAAAGGCGACCGGCGTGTCCCTGACTGTGCATCCCAACTTTCCGGCCGACCACTGGGATACCTATATCGACATCCTGGAGAACGAGGGTGCCGACCTGGGCAAGTGCTATATGTCCCACCTCGGCCTGTTTCCCAACGCCGATGTTCCCAAGCGCATTCTCAACAGAGGGGTCGGCTTTGTGTCCTACGACCATTTCGGCCACGAGGAGCTGTTTGAGAGTTCGGGCGGCCCGGGTTTTGGCTTCTCCACCGACAAGGAAGAAGTCCGTATCGTGCGGGAACTGTTGGACGCGGGCTTTGCCGAGCGGGTGCTGCTGTGCGCCGAGGTGGCGATGAAGACCTGCTACAAGGCCTACGGCGGCTGGGGCTACTCGCACGTGTACGACAATATCATTCCGTGGCTGAAGTCGCTGGGCGCCTCAGACGCCGACGTGCGGACGATGATGGTCGACAACGCGCGACGCCTGCACGCGGTGGGGTGACACGATGGGACGACTCGACGGAAAAGTCGCGTTTATCACCGGCGCCGGTTCGGGCATCGCCCGCTCGGCGGCACAGATTTTCACCCAGCAGGGAGCCAGGGTTGTCATTGCCGAAATCAAGCCCGAACTCGGTCAGGCGGCCGAAAAGCTGGTCCGTGAGGCTGGAGGCGAGGCGACCTTTATTGAAACCGACGTGACCAAAGAGGACAGCGTACAAAACGCCATCCGGCAAACGGTCGAACGCTACGGCAAGCTGGACATCTTGTACAACTGTGCGGGTGGCTCGCTTATTGAGGACACCACGGTGACCGAGGTCGACATGGCGGTCTGGCAGCATACCCAGTCCTTAGACCTGCTGGGAACCTTTCTATGCTGTCGCCACGGCATTCCCGAGCTGATCAAAGCCGGCGGGGGAGCGGTGGTGAACATGTCGTCTGTGGTGGCCTTACGCGGCTCGTTCTCGGCGCATGTGTATGTGGCGGCCAAGGGCGGCATTATCGCCTTCACCAAGGCGCTGGCCGGCGAATATGCCAAGAACGGCATCCGGGCGAACGCGATCTGCCCCGGCGGGGTGATGACTGATCGGGTCAAGCAGCGCTTCGGTGACGATCCAGACGCCCCGGCCGCCACGCCCCGAACGCAGTTCATCAAATCTCAGCTGCAACGCTATCCGTTCTCGGTCGGCGAGCCTGAAGACATTGCCCACGTTGCCCTGTTCCTGGCCTCGGATGAGGCCCGGATGCTGACCGGGGTCATTCTGCCCGCAGACGGGGGATTATCGTCGTACTGAGGACGGTGCAGCTGCCTACACCACCGCCCCGGCGCTGGTATGAATCGTCTGGCCGGTGATCTGGCGGCTGGCCGGCTGACACAGAAACAGAATCGCGGCCGCCACATCTTCCGGCTGCGAGACCCGGTGGAACAGGTTTTCCAGGGGACCGCTGGAAGCCACCTTCTCCAGGGCGGCGGCATCGCCGATGACCTTGGTCATGCCGGTCGCAGTAATCCCAGGCGCAATCGCATTGACGTTGATATCGTGCGGTCCCAGTTCGGCTGCCGCACTGCGGGTGAGCTGGACCAGGGCGGCCTTGGAGCTGGCGTAGGCGATAGGCGACTGGCGGGCGCGAAAGGCCGAGCTGGAGCTGATATTCACAATCCGGCCACCCCCACCGCGCTCGATCATGTGTTTGGCCACATGCTTCATCATCAGCATGGGGGCTTTGAGGTTGACCGTCTGGACAAAGTCCCAGTTGTCTTCTTCCATGTTGAGCAGGCTCTGAAAACGGCCGGGCACCCCGGCGCAGTTGACCAGCGCGTCAATTTTTCCCAGGCGCTCAATCACCCGGGCTACCGCGCCCGGAATCTGGGCCGTGTCGGCCAGATCAATCGGCAGCGCAAACGCCTGCTCGCCCTGCTCGGCCGAGGCGGCCGCGCCCGCCTCATCGCGGTCCAGCACGGCCACCGCCGCCCCGTCATTCAGCAGCGCGGCGACCGTCGCCCGGCCAATACCGGAGGCTCCGCCAGTAACAATCGCGACCTGACCTGAAAGTGCACCACTCATAGTTCCCTCCTGACATGTCTGGGGTCTACCTGTAGCAAATCACCGGGCGCCTGGGCAAACGCTTTTGCCGTAGCCTTTTTGCGTCCGACACAGCTATGATAGCGAGCCACGGGAGGGCGCTGAGCATGCAGACCGAGAC
Source organism: Candidatus Binatota bacterium (assembly GCA_011523315.1). Taxonomy (GTDB): domain Bacteria; phylum Desulfobacterota; class Binatia; order Bin18; family Bin18; genus JAAXHF01. The sequence goes on along the minus strand of WTHE01000104.1, from coordinate 511 downwards.
TATCGAGTATCGAGACGGGGCCGTGAGCCTGCGCGGCTTTGTGGCCTATGACGACACCCGGTCCGACCCGCGTCCGGGCGTCCTGGTCATGCCGGGCGGCTTTGGGCTGGGCGCCAACGCCAAACGGCGGGCCGAGATGCTGGCCGACCTGGGCTATGTTGCCCTGGCCGGCGATCCGTACGGCGACGGCGTTGAGTTTGACGATCTGGAACAGGTCATGCGGCGCGTCAGTGCCCTGCGTGACGATACAGACGGGTTTCGCCAACGGGCGCGGGTCGCCCTGGAGACGCTGGCCGTCCTGCCCCAGGTCGATGCGGGGCGGCTGGCGGCGATTGGCTACTGCCTGGGCGGAACGTTTGCCCTAGAGCTGGCCCGCGACGGCGCGCCGCTGGCCGGCGTGGTGACCTTTCATGGCGGTCTGGAGACCAAACGTCCGGCCGTAGCCGGTCAGGTCAGGGTCATGCCGGGCGGCTTTGGGCTGGGCGCCAACGCCAAACGGCGGGCCGAGATG
>WTHE01000073.1 GCA_011523315.1 Candidatus Binatota bacterium | reverse complement strand
AGTGTGAGCTGACTGCGAACGCGGGTCTGCAATTCCTCCTCGGGGGCAAAGGCAATACCGGCCGCCTCATAGCACGCCCGGGTCTCGGCCTGGGCTGCCCGCCCGAAGGCTGTGGACCGGGCGTCAAGCCCGCACGCGGCCTGCAGGGCGTTGCGGATATTGGACAGCAGCTTGGTGTACTTCCAGCGCATGATATCGGGCTCGGCCTGGGCGCTGAACCCGCTGTGGCTGAGATCGGCGGTAAGCTGGGTGATGAGTCCGTCAACGCCGCTGGGATAGCGGCCGGCATCGAGAATGCCACCGATCGGGACCGCATGATTGAGCACCACGCCGGGCTCCAGATAGGTACCGGGCATCCAGACCACCATGCCGTACACGTGCCGAAACCGCCGGGCGGCCATGCGTTCGTTGTCGACGCCGTTTTGGGCACACACGACGGGCAGCCTGTCGTCGGCGGCCTGATACAGATCGCACAGGGCCTGTTCGGTATCCTGAGACTTCATGCATAAGAGAACGACATCCTGGTCGCCGAAACGGATGTGCGACGGATGGCCGACGGCCGGGATATTGAGGGTCAGGCTGCGGTGGGGGGTCTTGAGGGTCAGGCCCCGGTTCTGGATGGCGGTCAGATGATCTCCACGGCAGATGAGGATGACCTCATGTCCGTGGTGAAAGAGCTGGGCGCCAATCCCGCCGCCGATCCCCCCGGCTCCGTAGATGATGTATCGCATGGCCGTTCTCCCGACCGCCTGTTGTACCCCGGGACACGCGCCAGACGCAAACGGCTTGCGGGAACAGACGCTTTGTTGTACCAGGCCAGTACACGCTCGGTGTACCGCACAGGAGGACAGCATGCCACTCAGTTCAGACAGTGTTGGAAGCTCAGGCGAGCCGGTTGTACATGAGGTTGACGCCCGCTGGGTGATGGCCTACGCCACGGGTATCGGCGACAGCCTGCCATGCTATCTCGATACCCTGCGCCCCGAGGAGGTGATTGCCCATCCCTTATTCCCGGTGTGCGTGGAATGGCCGGTGATTGTGGCCATGCGCAAACATCCGGTCAATGCCGCGCTGAGCCAGGAGGAATATGTGCGGGCGGTCCACGCCACCCATGAGCTGGTCATCCACCGTCCGATCAGGGCCGGAGACAGGCTCACCACCCGAGCCTCGGTTGTCGGGCTTGAGCAGCGCCGACCCGGTGCCTATCAAACGCTGCGCCTGGACACGACCGACGCGCAGGGCGAGCTGGTCAGTTCGACCTGGCAGGGGGCGATCTATCGCGGGGTTGAGGTCAGCGGTCCGGACCGTCAGGCGCAAGACCTGCCCGCGCCCATCCCGATGCCCGACACCGAGGCTGGGGTGCGGGCCGAAGTGCCGGTTCCGATCACGCACGGAGCCGCCCATGTGTATACCGAGTGCGCGCGTATCTGGAATCCGGTCCACACCGATGCCGAGGTTGCTGCGGCCGCAGGTCTGCCGGCGATCATCCTGCACGGCACGGCAACCCTGGCGATGGGCGTCTCGCGCGTGCTGGAATTGGAGGCCGACAACAGGCCCGAGCGGGTCAAGCGCGTGGCGTGCCGGTTCGGGGCGATGGTGCTGATGCCCTCACGGGTCACCGTCCGTATTCTGGCCCGCCACTCCACGCCACACGGCGACGCGGTGCACTTCGAGGTGCGGACCGAGGACGGCGGCCCGGCCGTGCGGGACGGGCTGCTGGTGTTGCAAGCCTGAGACGTTCGAACGAAGAAGGAGAATGCCATGCGACGCGGACTGATTTTTCCCGGTGGCGGTATGGCCCAGCGCGACATGATCCAGATCGCTCAGGAAGCCGAGGCTGCGGGTCTCGATGCGCTGTATGTCACCGAGGCGTGGCGGAGCGCTTTTGTGCCTCTGACCGCGCTGGCGCTGTCAACCGAGCGGGTGCGTCTCGGCACCTATGTGCTGAACGCCTATGGCCGCAGCCCGTTCATTACGGGCATGAGTGCGGTCGATGTTGACGAGCTGTCCGGCGGCCGGCTGATGCTCGGGGTTGGCAGCGGCAACCGTTTCATCAACGTTGACTGGCAGGGCGTTCCGCACGAACGCCCATACCGGAAGATGACCGAGTATGTGGAACTGCTGCGCCAGATCTTCCATACCAAGGCCGGCGAGCGGGTCTTATACGAAGGTGAAATCCATCGTATGAACTGGGTGCCGGCGGTCACGCCGCTACGGGCGGATGTCCCTATCTATCTGTCGGCGGTTTTTCCCCGCATGGTCAAGGTCGCCGGTCGGGTGGCGGACGGCCTGGCCTTGGGCGCCATCCTGTCGGCCGAGTACGCCCGGGACGTGATTCAACCGGCCGCACGGGCCGCAGCCGAAGAGGCTGGCCGCGACCCGCACCGGCTGGGCTTTCTGATGGGAGCTATGGTCGCGGTCGACGATGACCGCGAGCGGGCGCGGCGGGCTGCCCGCGAGGCGATTTGTCGTCTGTTTGCGCCCCTGCCGCACCCCTACTACGAGTACATGCTGCGCGAACACGGGTTCTCGGCCGCAGCCGATGCGGCCTGTCAGTACGTGCCTGCGGGTCAGCTGGAGCGGGCGGTTGAGGCCATCCCGGACGAGGCGGTTGATCGTTTGACCATGGCCGGGACGGCCGACGAAGTGCGCAAGCGGCTGACCGACTACGAGGGTATCGTCGATGAGGTCATCTGCGTCAACGTGTTCTACTCGGCCAGCGATCAATCGTCCATGCTGGACGCCTACCGCCGTCTCATTCATCTCTAGGGGCGTATGAGGTCCATTCTGCTCGGTACCGCGTAGGGGCGGCAAACCCGCCCCTACCGTTCCAATGAAGCCTCAGCTGGCGTCCTTCTTGTCAATCGAATCAAACACCTCCTGGGCAATCCGTAGCCCGTTCACCCCGACCGGCCAGCCGCCGTAGTGGGCCAGATGAATCATGATCTCCTGGATTTTCTCCCGGCTGAGGCCAACGTTGAGTGCCCCCCGAATATGCACCTTGAGTTCCGGGCTGCGACCCAGGACGGTCAGGGCGGCGACCGTAATCATCGAGCGCTCATGGGTTTCCAGGCCCGGCCGACCCCAGATATCGCCAAACAGATTCTCGACCGTGATGTTCAAAAAATCGTTCTGCATCATGCCGGGGCGGGGTTCCGCGCCAAACAGCTCTTTCATTTTGGCGGCGCCTTTTTGGTAGCGTTCAGATTCTGCCATCGTCTCTCCTCCTTAGGTGGAATAGCGGGTGGAATAGCGCGCCCTTGCGGGCCATCAGTCGGTTGTCTAGTATCAGACGATCTATCGCCGAGTCAAAGCAAAGGACGCGCATGGTTGCCGAGAAGTCCGTCGGTCCCCTGCACGGGATTCGTGTCGTTGAGTGCGGCCATATGGTCGGTGCGGCGTATGCCACAAAATTGATGGCCGACCTTGGCGCCGAGGTGGTGAAGGTGGAAGAACCCGGCGGCGATGATGCCCGACGCCGGGGTCCGTACCCCGACACTATCCCCCACCCGGAAAAGAGCGGGCTGTTCCTGTACCTGAATACCAACAAGCTCGGCGTGACGCTGGACTTGCGGCAGGCCAGGGGACGCGAGCTGTTCCGCGGCTTGGTGCAAGAGGCCGATCTGCTGGTCCACAATTATCTGCCGCCCGACATGGCGGCGCGTGGCCTGGACTACGCAGCCTTCCGCGAGCTGAATCCCGGTCTGGTGATGACCTCGATTTCTCCGTTCGGCCAGACCGGCCCCAACCGCGACTACCGCGCCCACGATCTGACCATGTGGAGTGCGGGCGGCATTGTCTATCTGAGCGGCGCCTCCGGGCGGGAAGATCTGCCGCCGCTGAAGGCCTTCGGCCAGCAGGCCGGGCTGCAGGCCGGGGTGAATGCGGCGGTCGGCTCCCTCAGCGCGCTGTTCAGACGCGCCACCAGCGGGCAGGGGCAACACGTGGATGTGTCCGTGCAGGAGTGCCTGGTGGCGATCATGGAGAACAACTATATCTCCTGGCCGTATGACGGCAGTGTCGCCTCGCGCCTCGGCTTTCGGCTCATTCCGCAGGACGTGCTGCCGTGCCGCGACGGGTATATCTACGTCCTGGCCATTGAAGATCACCAGTGGAATGGGGCCATGGAGCTGATGGGCAACCCCGAGTGGGCGTCGATGGATCTGTTTCAGGATTTCCCCTCGCGGTCGGCCAACTGGGACGCGCTGAAGCCCCTGCTTGAGGACTATCTGCAGGATAAATCGGTTCAGGAAACCTACCATGCCGCCCAGGCCAGGCGGGTGCCGTTTGCCCCGGTCTCGACCATGGGCGATCTGCTGGACTCCTCGCACCTGAACGCGCGCGGCTTTTTTGCCAGCATTGGGCATCCCCAAGCCGGGACACTCCGCTACCCCGGCGCTCCGTATCAGTTTTCGGCCTCGCCGTGGCTGCTGAGCCGCCCGGCCCCCTGCCTGGGACAGCACAACGTCGAGGTATTTGGCGGTCGTCTGGGCCTTGGGCAGGTGGAGTTGGAGCGGCTGAAAGAAGACAAGGTCATCTGAATGATGAAGGCAGAACGCTGAACGCTGAACGGCAGATTTGGGAAATGATGAATGCAGAAGGCAGAACGCTGAACGGCAGCCTGTGAGCCGTGTCTTTCATTCATCATTCAGCGTTCATCATTCAGCGTTTAATAAAGAGGGTCTCGTATGGACAACCAGCTTCCCCTGTCGGGTATTCGTGTGGCCGACTTCACCTGGGTCTGGGCCGGCCCGTTTGCGACCCTGCAGCTGGCCCATCTGGGCGCCGAGGTGATTCGTATCGAGACCGAGAACCGGGTGTGTGTGACCCGTCGCATTCCGCCCTTTGCCGATGGCGAGCCGGGACCCAACCGCAGCGGGTATTACAACCAGTACAATCAGGGCAAGGCCTCGGTGTGTCTGAACCTGAAGAAGCCCGAGGGCATCGCCATCGCCAAAAAACTGGTTGCGGCCAGCGATGTTGTGTCCGAGAACTTTGCCGGTGGGGTGATGAACAAGATGGGGCTGGGCTACGAGGTCCTCAAGCAGATCAAACCCGATATCATCATGATCTCCATGTCCGGCTATGGGGCGACCGGGCCGGAGAGTGCCTATGTGTCCTACGGCCCAGCTCAGGTGCCGATGAGTGGCTTGTCGTCGGTGACGGGTTTTCCCGGCTTTCCGCCCATGCACGTGGGCTTCTCATATGGAGATCCCAACGGCGGTCTGCACGGCGCGTTCGCCGTCCTGGCCGCGCTCATGCACCGGGCTCGGACGGGCGAGGGCCAGTATATTGACCTCTCCCAGTGGGAGACCTCGGTAACCCTGTTGGGCGAGGGACTGATGGCCCAGCAGATGCACGGCGAGCCGCCGCCTCGGGTCGGTAATCGGGACGCCTATATGGCGCCCCACGGGCTGTTCCGGTGCCAGGGCCAGGACCGCTGGGTGAGCATTGTTGTGGCCAGCGAGGACGAATGGCAACGCCTGTGCCAGGCTATGGGCCAGCCCGAGCTGGCGACCGACACGCGTTTTGCCAGCCTGGCCGACCGTAAAAAGAATGAGGATGCGCTTGAAGCGCTGATCGGCACCTGGACCCAAGCCCGGACGGATGACGAAGTTACCCGTACCCTGCAAGCCGCAGGCGTGGCGGCTTTTCCGGCTCTCACCAATAGAGATTTGGCCCAGGATCAACACCTGCAAGAGCGCGGCTTTTTTATCGAGCATCCGCACCCCGAGGTTGGCTCACGCCGCCACGCCGGTGTGCCCTGGGTGTTCTCTGACACGCCGTGTCAGGTTCGCCAACCGGCCCCGTGTCTGGGCCACGACACCGACGCGGTGCTCCAGGACCTCTTGGGCTACTCGGCCGACGAGGTCGCGGCCTTACGCGCCGATGAGGTGCTGACCTAGCCGGGCCGGCATTATCCGATTGGACACTGACGCATGGGATTCCACCGACCGGCGCTGCCCCGGCCCGTCAAGACCCCGCTCTGCTTACTGTTTGGTCTGGTTGTGGTGTTGGGCCTTGTCCCCTCTCTCGCCGCTCAGACGACGACCCGGGGAACGGTGTTGATCGAGTTCACCGGCATGGTGCAGAGCTGGCCCGGGAATGATGTGCTGACCCTGGAGGTCAAAAAACAACACATTTTTTTCGCCCTTCACGATGTGCACAGTTCGGGTCAGCGGTTTCTGCGTGAGCGCTTTCTTTCCGACCTGCGCCTCCGTACCCCGAGCATGTATGTCCGGGGGCCGGACTATCTGCTGGAAGAACTGCTGGCCGAAAAACCCGACATCCGGCCGCTGAAACTGCGCGGCATGTACTATAGCGATTCGCGCGCCTTTGTGATGAACCGACTGTTCCGGTTACGCGACACCAGACCAGACCGCTAGCCGCCCGCCGCAGTCGTGAATCCTGTGTCTCGCCCAGGGCCTTTGCCTCTCGTATTTCTCCGATCTCCCCCGCTGGAAGGATGAGTTTTTGCCATGAGTGAATCGACCGCCCCCGCCGTCAAGTCCATGGACGCCATCGTCGCC
>WTHE01000364.1 GCA_011523315.1 Candidatus Binatota bacterium | reverse complement strand
GCAGGAACAGCATGCACACCCAGGGCAGCACGGGCAGCACGCTGAGCACCTGCATGGCCACCCCTACTCCCCAGGTGTCGGCGACAACACCCAGGCCGGTGACGCTCAGGCCGCCGACGCCAAAGCCAACTCCGGTCATCAGCCCGGCAGTCGTGCCCAGCCGGCCCTGCATCAGGTTCTGGGCAATCACCAGGGTCAACGCAAACATCGGCGACAGGAGCGCGCCAACCAGGGCCAGAACGATCAGGCTGAGGGCTCCATCGGTGTGCAGAAACACCAGCAGCAGGGGACACAGCAAACCAAAGCTCAGGACCAGGAAGCGTTTGTGACCGATGCGGTCGGACACCGGACCGGCAATCAGGGTCCCAACCGCCCCGGCAATCAAGAACAGGGACACAATCGAGCCGACCACCAGCGTACTCTCGCCCCGCGCATCAAAGTACAACGGCACATAGGTGAACAGACCGGCATGCACGCACGAGCCGAGCATGACCACGCCCAACACCACGGCCATGGCCGCGCGAGGAATAGCCGGCGTTTCGCGCTGCGCCTGGCTCGACGGCAGCCTGACCCGCGACAGCCACGGCAGGGCGCGGAGAAATACAGCACCGACGATCAAGCCCGGTATCCACAGCAGCAGCAGGCCACGCGGCCCCAGGGCGGCCAGACACAGGACGACAGCCAAGGGACCCAAGCCCAGGCCAATATTTCCACCGACCGAAAACAGCGAGATGCCGGTCGCCTTTTTTGCGCCGGTCGACAGATATGCGGTTTTGTAGGCCTCGGGATGGTAGCTGGCAATCCCGATACCGCTGATCAGAATCAACACCAGCAGCACCGGATAGCTGCCGGCCAGGCCCACGCTGGCCATGCCGCAGGTTGCGGCTACGACTCCAAAGGGCAGCAGCCAAGCCTTGGTACTGCGGTCGGACAGGTAGCCGAAGAGCGGCTGGACCAGCGACGAGGACACATTGGCAACCAGAATGAGGACGCTGGTCATGGTGTAGGACAGAGCAAAGGTATTTTTGAGAAACGGCAGCAGGGCGGGCAAGGCGCCCGTGTTCAGGTCAACCATCAGGTGACCCAGCCCCAGCAGGGCCAGGGCTTTTTTGTTCATTCCGTTCGACATGCGCAAACTCCTGTGTGTCGGACGGCCGGGTCGGCCGCAGGCAGCTCAACGGCAATCGGAGCAGGAATCACCAGGAAATACAAGATGACAAAAGACACCCCGGCCAATCCGGCTGCGACCAGCTGCCGGTCTGGGCAATCAGAAAGCCGGCCGGCATCGGACCGCAGATGCGAGTGGGCCGGATTGTAGCCTACGGTCGGGCTCCGGGCCAGCCGAGCCGGGGAACCACCCGCCCCCTTTAGCCGTCCGCCGAAAGCCGCTAGCCTGGGACCATGCTGGGCGAAGCACTGGCGCTGACATCGGCGTTCTTATGGGGGGCGGTGCCGATCCTGATCCGGCGGGGTCTGACCTACTCAAGCACCTCGGTGGCGGTGGTCTGGGGGCTGATCGTCAGCCTGCCGCTGCTGGCCGCCGTGTTTGCCCTGCATCCCCGGCCGGTCAGTCAGGCGGTCGCGCCCCAGGCTGCGGTGTGGTTTGTGCTGGTCGGCCTGCTCGGGCCGTGCATCGGGCGGGTGTTCAACTTCATCGGGGTTGCCCGGCTGGGAGCGGCCAGAGCCACCCCCCTAGTCAATAGCGCGCCGCTGTTCACCACGCTGCTGGCGGTGGTGTTTTTACACGAGCAGATCACCCTCAGGATCGTCCTCGGCATGCTCAGCATTGTGGCCGGGGTGGGCTTTCTGACCGGACAGCAACGACCATGAATCTCAGAGACGCCGTGTATCCGCTCCTGGCGGCCGTGTGTTACAGCACCAACCCGATTCTGGCCAAGCTGGGCCTGCGTATCAGCAACGAGCCCATCCTCGGCGCCTGCATCGGCATGGTCGCCAGCGCGCTGGTGTATATCGCGTATTTTTTTGGCAGCGGCCAGAGCCGCCGGCTGTGGTCCATGCCTCGGGCTGCGGGCTGGTATTTCGGCCTAGCCGGCCTGGCCACAACGGTCGCCATCTTCACCATGTTCGGCGCGCTGCAATATCTGCCGGCCGCAGTCGTCGCCCCGCTGAGTTCGGCCGCCCCGCTCTTCACCCTGGTGCTGAGCCAGCTGGCCCTGCGCGACATTGAGCGGGTCACACGCTCCGACGTGATCGGCACGCTGCTGATCGTGGCGGGGGTGGTTGTGCTGGTCGGCTGAAGCGGTTTTCATTTGCCGGCGGCTGGTGTAGGTAGGGGAAAAAAGAGGAGGGCAGGCCATGGATCTTGAACAGCTCGAACGGCGGCTACGCGCGGTTGAAGACATTGAGGCGATCAAAAAGCTCAAGGCCAAGTACTGCGCGGCGTGCGATGACCAGTATGACGCGGACGCGATTGCGGCGCTGTTTACCGAAGACGCGGTCTGGGACGGCGGCAACTTCGGCGTCCACCGCGGCCGCGAGGCAATTCGTACCTTCTTCCAGGGTGCGGCCGAAATTTTTCCTTTTGCCCTGCACCAGGTCATGAACCCGCTGATCGAGGTGGACGGCGATACCGCAACCGGTCAGTGGTACCTCTTCCAGCCGTGCACCCTGGGCGAGCACAACCAGGCCCTGTGGCTGGCCGCCAAGTACGCCGAGGAGTATGTGCGCAGCGGCCAGGAGTGGCAGTTCAAGAGTCTGAAGGTCAACGCCGAGTTCCTGACCCCATTCGAAGAGGGCTGGACCAAGAAACCCTTCTTCGGCCAATAGCAGTCCTGAGGGAGAAGACCATGCCGTACATCGAACGGGAGAAGGGCGTCCGGATTCATTACAACCACTACGGCAAGGGCTTTCCCCTGGTCTTTCTGCACGGCTTCTCGGCCAACGCCTGGCTGTGGGCCTTTCAGGCCCCGGTGCTGGCCCACCAGTACCACTGTATTGTAATTGAGGCGCGCGGCCACGGGCTGTCATCCAAGCCACTCAGCGGCTACTCGATCCAGGACATGGCGGCCGACGATGCCGCAGCCCTGGCCGCCCTGGGGGTGGACCGGGCGATCCTGGTCGGCAACTCCATGGGCGGCATGCGAGCCATGCAGATGAGCCTGGATTATCCCCACCTGGTCGCCGGCAATGTCATCATCAGCAGCGCCACCAATCTGAGCCGATTTTTAGATGCCGACCAGCTCATCGCCAGCCTGCAGGAAGACTATGAGGCTGCGGCCGACGATCTGGTCGAGCGCTGTTTCTCGGTCAAGACGCGCGCCGAGCGGCCGGAGGTGTGCCAGATGATCAAGAACAATTTTCTGGACGAGGGCACCTTTCCCCGCCGGGTGGCGCTGGCCTGTCTGGAGGACCCCAACGGCGTGTGGCGCTGGGACATCACCGAGCGTTTGCAAGACATTCGCCAGCCGACCCTGGTCCTGGTCGGCGAAGAGGACCGGGGCACGCCGGTTGAGGCCAACCGGTTCCTGGCCGACCACATTCCGCAGGCCGAGCTGCGGGTCATCAAAGATGTCGGCCACTGCTACGAAATCGAAAGACCGCTGGAGTTCAACCAAGAGCTGGAGGCCTTCGCGGCCAGGCACGGCCACTGAACAGCGGGGTAGGCGGTATCGGCTTAGACTGCGCTAAGTTTCCCACCCACCACAGGCAAAGGTTGGAGTGAGGGAACAATGCAAACGAAACCACCAGCGATAGACCGGAGAACATATGGAAGAACAGACCGAGCGGTTGACCGGATCTGAATCTGGCCAAACTCCACGGAGAACGCCGACGACGGGCTACAGGAGCCGGGAGTTAGAGTGGAGGCAGGCGCACGGAGAAGTGCTGCGGAACTACTCTGGGCAGTGGATCGTGCTGGAGGCAGAAGAGATTGTCGCCCATGGCAAAGACCCTCAGCGAGCTGTCGCCCGCGCCCGCGCCAAGGGCATTCGGATTCCATACATCTTTTACGTAGGAAAGGCCGCTGACCTGAATCCACTGACCTTAGAGTGGTAGTCAACATGGTCACGGTACACTACCAGCACGAATTTCCGTATACCTATGTCGAAGAATATGACGATTATTTCCCGATACTCACGCTCCGGATAACGAATCCACTCCAACCAGAGCAAAGTCTCGATATAGACGGATATCTCGACTCAGAAGCCAAGCGTTCCTTTTTTGTTCGTCTATACAACCGACACTCGCTATTCCTTGTCGGCAAACCAGGGAGTTCCGTTTACATAGCGCTGCGGGACGAGCACCGAACCTTCCATGATACGGCGGGCGGTGCGCTGGGTGATGATCCGTTCGGCCCGCCACTCTGATCCGCAGCATTGGACCTCGGCGCCTAGCTCCATCACCCCGGCCGGATGGCCGATCCGCAGCCGCCCGGCAGAGGCCACCTGCGATACCTGATGGACGACCGTGCCGTCTACCGCCGCCGCCACCGCCGTGCACATCGACACCGTAGCGGGGAAGGTCCGGTGGGTATTGCCCATGGAAATCGCCCGAGCCAGGACATCCATCCGTCCAACCTCGATGTCCTGTCCACCGCTCGTCCGGTAGCGGACCGGGGGCGCAACCAGGGCGATCTTTGGTGCGGCCGGACTCTTTGTGTGGGCGTCTTCGGGACTGGCGGCCAGACCCAGCAGCACAGCCCCCCGACAGCGGATGTCTTCGAGCCTGGCCTGCAAACTCTGATCGCCGTCAAGCTCGGGTGCCAGACGCCGGACATCAGCCCCGACCTCTTCGGCCCGTACAAAAATGGTCGGAATGGCGGCATCAACGACGGACACGCTGACACGCCGGCCATCGCTCAAGCCCAGCTCCTGTCTGGGTCGGCCGGTCGGCAGCAGCCCGCCGCCCAGCGAGCCCCCGGGCTCCAGGTATTCGAGCCGAATGCACGCCCCAGGGGCGGGCACGCCGTCAATCGTATACGCGCCCTCAACCTCGGCCTGGCCGTCACACACCGGCACCTGGGCGATATAGCGTTTGCCGGTATTGGTCGCCAAGACCCGGACCCGGGTCAGCGGCTCCAGCGCCGGCACCAGGCCCTCGTCAACGGCAAACGGACCGACCGCAGCCGAGATATTGCCGCAGGTGCTGCTCCAGTCGATCGTCGGGGTGCGGACATCGACCTGGCCGAAGGTAAACGTCACGTCGCTATCGGCACGTCGGCTTTTGCCGATGATCGCCACCTTGCTGAGAGAGGAAATGCCGCCGCCGAGCCCATCGACCTGACGACCGTGCATATCGGGGCTGCCCAGGGCGGCCAGAATGATCCGCTCGCGGGTCGGTCCGTCGTAGTCGGCCAGGTCGTCCTCCCGAAAGCAGATCGCCCGGCTCGTGCCGCCGCGCATGAATACCGCTGGGACCCTGTGCTGCATCGTCCGCTCCCGTCTTGGGCTTTCAGGCTGATCGGAACTCGGGCATGACCTCGGCGGCGAAACGCCGCACCAGATTAGTATCAAGATTCTCAAACAGTGAGAGAATGAAGTAGCGTACCCCGGCGTCCCGCAAGTCCGCGACCCGCTGGACGATCTCGGCCGACGGTCGGCTGAGCAGCGGAAGGCGCAGCGAGACCGACTTCTGGACCTCGGCCGGATCGCGCCCGACCTTTTGGCACACCGCATCAAAATCGGCACAAGCTTTTCTGACGCCCTCCAAACCGCCCTCGCGCACAAAGAAATGCCAGATGTTGGCGTGCCGGGCGGCCAGCGGCTGGATGACGCGCGGCCCCATGCCGCCGATCAGAATGGGCGGATGGGGCTTCTGGACCGGCTTGGGCTCAAACGGCGCGTCGGTGATCGTGTAGTAGCGTCCCTGGTAATTGGTCCGCTCCTGGGTGAACAGCAGCTTCATCAGCTCGACCGCTTCGACCAGGCGCCGGGCGCGCTGGCCGGCCGTATAGTAGGGGATATCGAAGGCCGTGTGTTCGAGCTCAAACCAGCCCGCGCCCAGCCCCAGGATCAGCCGGCCGTTGCTGACATGGTCCACGGTTGCCGCCATTTTGGCCAGTACGGCCGGGTTGCGGTAGGTATTGCCGGTCACCAGCAGGCCGACCCGGAGCCGCCTGGTCTGGGCGGCCAGGGCCGCCAGCAGGGTCCAGCCCTCCAGACACGCGCCGCCGGGATCGGTGACGATGGGGAAAAAATGGTCAAAGCCGAACGCGCTGTCATAGCCCAGCTCGTCGGCCTCAAGCCAGAGCTGCTGCACGGCGCTGTAGGTCACATTCTGGGGCGGGGTCTGAATGCCAAAGCTGAGTTGGCTGGCGCCGGGCGAGGCAGCCTGAACCTTGGGAACCCAGGAGCCAGCCAGGGCGGCCAGGGCGGCCAGGCGGCCGGCGTTTTTCAGAAACTGGCGGCGGGGAGTGGTCATGTCGTGCTCCTTACAGCTTCGCCATCACCTCGTCGGCAAAGCGTTCCATGGCCGGATACAGGTCGGTGGCAAAACGCGAGCGGCGCATCCAGCCCGGAGAAAAGGCAAACAGCCGGTGCACGCCGGCGTCCTCGAAGCGTTTGACCGTGTCGAGCGTCG
>WTHE01000407.1:4668-6575 GCA_011523315.1 Candidatus Binatota bacterium | reverse complement strand
GCAGCGCATGATTGATTTACACTATTGGCCCACGCCGAACGGCAAAAAGGTGACCATTCTGCTCGAAGAGTGCGGCATGGCCTACAACATGATTCCGTGCAATATCGGCCGTGGCGATCAGTTCACCGACGAATTCCTGAGGATCTGTCCCAATAACCGGATGCCGGCCCTGGTCGACCATGACCCCATCGGCGGGGGCGAGCCGGTCAGCATTTTTGAATCCGGGGCGATGATGATGTACATCGCCGAGAAAGCCGGCAGGTTCTATCCCCAGGACGTGCGGGGCCGCTACGATGTCAACCAGTGGCTGATGTGGCAGATGGCCAATCAGGGCCCCAAAAGCGGTGAATGCGGGCATTTCCGGCGTCTGGGCGACGAGCAGGGCGATCAGACCTATGCGGTCCGACGCTTCACTGACGAGGTCAACCGGCTGTTTGGCGTGTTGAACAATCAGCTGTATCGGCAACGCTACCTGGCCGGTGATGAGTACACGATCGCCGATATGATCTCCTACCCGTGGACGGTCAACTGGGAAGCCCAGGGCCAGGACATCAACGAGTTCACATACTTCAAGCGTTGGTTTGAGGAACTCTCGGAACGCGACGGGGTGAAAAAAGGCATGGCCGTCGGCAGCGAGCTGTCGATGGACTTCTCCAAGCTGTCCCAGGAAGAGAAGGACCGCCTGCGTAAGATGCTGTACAACCAGCGGGCGCGCCCGGTTCCAGAATAGGCAAGACGCTGCTCTCAATACCCGGCTCTTCTGCACCCACCCTGCAAAAGAGCCGATACCATACTCCCGTCCTGTGCGGTCTGGTCAACAAATGGTCTTCTGGAATCCTAGATCGCTCCGCGAACCTCCCACAAGAGAAGCATGCACCTGCCCGAACTCCAGTGCTTTCGTTGACCCTGGTCTCAAAAAGACATCGTCTATGGAGTTGAAAGGCGAGCCGATCTGGCTTACAGACTGTCTCGGCAAGGCTGTATCTTCTTGTCCGTTAAATTCTTGATTTTTCGCACCCTTAATGGCGAGAGCCATGCTTTTTGATGGTCCGTGGCAAGAAATCTGGACTGAATTGCTTGTAGTATGCTGGACGGTGATAGTGTTGATAGCAACAGGGGGTTCTTATGAAGCAGTTCGATGCGCGATCCTATAGTATCGCCGATTTTGCTGAGTGGCATGCCAATAGCCTGCTCGACTTGTCACCCAAGTTCCAGCGTCGTAGCGTCTGGACTCGGGCAGCAAAATCTTTTCTCATCGACACCGTACTGCGGGGCAAGCCCATGCCCAAGGTGCTGCTCACTCAGGACCTTATCAACAATAAGAACGTGCGCACCGTTGTCGACGGACAGCAGCGTATCCGATCCATTCTCGAATTCATGGATGGTGCGTTCACCATACTCAAGACGCATAACTCCGAACATGCAGGAAAAACTTTCTCCGAACTGGACGAGGATGCCCAAACAGCGATCCTGCAATACGAAATCGGAGTGGACCTTCTCTACAACGTCAGCCTCGCTGAGATGCTCGATATTTTCGCGCGCATCAATACGTACTCCGTGACACTGAATACCCAGGAAAAGCTCAATGCCAAGTATCTTGGCGTGTTCAAGACAAACGCTTACGAACTCGGGTTCACCTATGCCGACTACCTTCTCAAGGGGGGCGTCCTGACCGAGAAAAATGTCAGCCGTATGAGCGAGGCGCAGCTTGCTTCCGACCTGCTAGTAGCATTGGTCGACGGAGTGCAGACCGCGAAGAACATAGAGAAGTATTACCGCGAATATGAAGACCACGAGACTGTCCCGCAAAATGTAGCCCATGCGATCAATTGTTTCCATAAAACCATGAAGTTTATCGGTGCGATCTATTCAGCAGAGGATCTGGAGAACACCAACTGGTCGCGTCC
>WTHE01000407.1:0-4568 GCA_011523315.1 Candidatus Binatota bacterium | reverse complement strand
CGATGAATCCTGCCGACTTGGTTGCGTACAGTCATGTCATCGCGGAACGTCACGCCGCAATGATGGAGTTTGTCGGTCAGATAGATGCTGCCCCTTCTAACGCGGAATCATCGAATCATCAGGCGGACGCATATGCGGAGGCGCTATTCCTCAGGGCTTTCACCGCCTATGAGAGCGACCTCGAGAAGCTCTTCCTGCATTATGTAACCGGAGGTGCTTCCCTGAAGGGAGCGACGGCAAACAGCTACCTGAGCGTGGCCGACGAAGCACGAGCTCGAAAGCTGACCCACGCCGGATGGAATTTCCTGTCCTGGGCGAAGCCAGAGAAGGTACGCGATATCGTCGGGAATTACATCGAAAATGGCTGGCCCATAAGCGATATGATGAGAGCAAAAAGTCAAGACCTCTCTGATTGCGAGCGTGTTCGAAACCGCATCGCCCATAAGTCACTTGAATCACTCAGGGAATTCAATGTGGTTCAGCGCAACCTGCTACGGATTGAGCGCCTATTCCCAATTACACCGGGCCAACTTCTCCGAATTCGAAGCACTCGACTAAGAAAGCTGCATATCGGGCACTACCTTGACGTGATGAACGACACATTAAGCGCAATCATTGATCCCCCGCCTTAGGAGGCGCAAAGACTTAGAGCTCCTCTTTGTCGCTCTCTCTTAATCCTTGGCCGAGCCGAATCGCTTCGGCGAGGTCTACCGCGCCGGTGTACAGCGCACGGCCGATGATCAGGCCGCGGATACCGTCGGCTTCGCACGCCAGCAGCAGCTCGACATCCCGCAGGCTGGCCACGCCGCCGGAGGCAATGACCGGAATCTCAAGCGCCCGGGCCAGGGTCCGGGTGGCTTCGATATTCACCCCCTGCCCGGTGCCGTCCCGGGCGATATCGGTATAGACAATCTCGTCGGCGCCCATGGTTTGGCACTGCTCGGCAAGCGCGGTGGCCGCCATCTCGGTGGCTTGAGTCCAGCCCTGCACGGCGACCTTGCCGTCCCGGGCATCAATGCCGACCGTAATCCGGCCCGGAAAGCGCCCACACGCCTCAGCAACGACCTCCGGCTGCCGATAGGCCACCGTGCCCAGGATGGCCCGCTGCACGCCGAGCGAGAACACCCGCTCAATCGCTGCCAGGCTGCGCAGCCCGCCACCGAGCTGAACCGGAATGTCCAGCGCGCTGCAGATGCGGGCTATGGCATCCGTATTCACCCCGGCACCCGACACGGCGCCGTCGAGATCGACCACATGCAGCCGCTGGGCGCCGGCAGCCTGCCAGCGCTGCGCCACGCCGACCGGATCGTCGGCATACACCGTGGCCTGAGCCATATCGCCCTGGTACAGGCGGACGCACTGGCCGGCCTTGAGATCAATGGCTGGGATGATGTCCATGGGAATGAGAGACTCGAGAGTGAGCCGCGACAACCTTGCCGAAGTTGGCCAGGATTTGCAGGCCGATGGCCTGGCTCTTTTCGGGGTGAAACTGGGTGGCAAAAATATTGTCCGCCCACACGCTGGACGCGAACGGGATGCCGTACTCGGTCGTGGTTGCGACAATGCCCGGATCGGCCGGCAGAGGATAGTAGGAGTGGACAAAATACACCGCCGCACCCTCAGGCACATCGGCCAGATGCGGGGCCGCCCGCTTGATGTGGAGCTGGTTCCAGCCCATGTGAGGAATCTTGCGGGGAGCGTCCCCGCCGGTCAGCAGGGCTGGATCGAAGCGTTCGACCGTGCCTTTGAGGATGTCCAGACCCCGTACCCGGCCAAACTCGACGCTTTCTGAAAACAGGATCTGCATGCCAACACAGATCCCGAGCAGCGGTGTGCCGCTGTCGGCCACCCGATGGACGGTGTCGATGAGCCTGCACTCGGCCAGCCCGTTCATGCACGCGCCAAACGCGCCGACCCCCGGCAGGATCACCCCGGCGGCAGCCTCAATGCGTTGCGCCTCACGGGTGATTTCGGCCGCATAGCCCATCTTCTCGCAGCCTTTTTGGACGCTGCGCAGATTGCCCATACCGTAGTCGATGATCGCGATCATGCCGGCCAGCATTATTTCCTCGGCCCGGCGAAGAATCAAGCCGGCGGCTGTCCAAGCCTGGGTCGGCCTTGATCCCGTCCCGAACAAGGGCGTATAAAGCCAGCAGAATGGATGGAGGAGGGACACGCCATGGCCCAGTCCATTAAAGATCAGGTTGCCGTTATTGGGGTCGGCTGCATCAAGTTTGGGGATAATGTCGATCAGGGCTACGAAGACATGGCGGTTGAGGCCGCGTTTGCCGCCTTCAACGATGCCAAGATCGGTCCCGAAGAGATTGACGCGGCCTGGCTCGGCACGTATTCGCCGGCCCAGGGCCACGGCAAGGCTGCGGTCTCCCTGGGCGATGCGCTGCGCTTGTACAACAAGCCCATCTCGCGGGTCGAAAACTTCTGCGCGACCGGGACCGACGCCTTCCGCCATGCGGTCATGGCGGTTGCGGCCGGGCTGTACGACATGGCTCTGGTGCTGGGAGTGGAGAAGTATAAAGACCGTCCGGGCCGCGGCCTGGCTCGCGAGGGCGTGCACCCCTACCATAACGACGGCTCGACCGCGCCCGGTCTGTTTGCCCTGGCCGCCACCCGGTATATGCACACCTATGGGCTGAGCCGCGAGAGCCTGGCCAAGGTGTCGGTCAAAAACCACTACAACGGCTCTCTGAACCCCAAGGCGCACCTGCAAAAGAAGGTCTCGACCGAAGAAGTCTTGACCGCGCCTATCGTCGCCTATCCGTTTGGGCTGTACGACTGCTGTCCGACGACCGACGGGGCGGCTGCGGTGGTGGTGTGCCGCTCGGATCTGGCCAAGGAATACCGGGACGACTACATGCTGGTCAAAGGCGTTGGTCTGTCAGTCACCAGCGGCCGGCCCTTCATGGACCCGACCTACGATTACCTCGGCTTTCAGGCCACCCAGCACGCCTCGGCCCAAGCCTACGCCATGGCCGGTATTACCGACCCGCTCGCGGAAATTGACGTGGCCGAGGTCCACGACTGTTTTACCTGGACCGAAATCACCAACTATGAAGACCTGGGCTTTGCCCCCAAAGGCCAGGGCGCGGGTCTGATCGAAGAGGGCCGGACCGCCCTGGACGGCGATATGCCGGTCAACCCGAGCGGCGGCCTTAAGTCCTTCGGCCATCCCATTGGGGCCAGCGGGGTGCGCATGGTGTATGAGATCGTGACCCAGCTGCGCGGCCAAGCCGGCCTGCGTCAGGTGGCCGATCCCCGGCTGGGCCTGGTCCACAACGTTGGCGGGCCGGGCGCGGTGTCGTGCGTTGCGGTCCTCGGCCAGCCCTGAGAGACGATCCCTCGGCCTGGACACCTGACTTCCCGTTCATCTTCTGGAGGCGAATATGAAGAACATTGTTGACGAAATCTGTGAGCGCGCCCTGGACATCGCCCCGCAGGTGCCGTGGCTGGTCGAGCCCCTGACGCCGGGGCGTGGGCAGGCCTTCATTCTCCAGCATATCCTGCGCAACCGACTGTTCAGCGCGGTCATTCGGCCGTCCTGGATCAGCCGCTGCCCGGACCTGGCCGTTGTCCGCAAAACCATCGGCCAGATGCGCGAGGAACTGGTGTATGACGACGAAATCGCCCAGCCCCACACCACGCTGCTGTGGCAGATGGGCCGTAATGTCGGTCTCAGTAACGCGCAGATGGATACCACT
The DNA here is from genome assembly GCA_011523315.1 of Candidatus Binatota bacterium. GTDB lineage: Bacteria > Desulfobacterota > Binatia > Bin18 > Bin18 > JAAXHF01. The sequence continues at coordinate 852 of WTHE01000407.1, read as the reverse complement.
CGTCCCGTTCCGCTGGTCAACGTGGCCCTGAATGTGTGGGAACATATCGCCCGCACCCGACACTGGGTGGCCGGCTGGCTGGCTACCTCGGTCGATGAGTTTCTGCTGACCGCCATGCCGGGAGCGCATAATTTCCGGGCTGCAGCCTGGCAACAGACCTACGATCTGAACGATGAGCAGGTCTTCTTCTTCACCTACCACACCAGGGCCGACGACGACCATGCCGGCCGGAAAGTCTGGGAGCCGATTACCCGTCATGTGACCACCGATGCCGAGCGTGAGGAGGTGCTCGACGGGATGGAGCTGGCGCTGACCGGCTGCAAGCTGTTCTATCAGGGGATCTGTGAGTTGGGGGATGAGATCGACCGGAATGCTGAACGCTGAACCGCCGAAGAAAATGATGAACGCTGAATGATGAACGCTGAACGGCAGATCAATCCCCAGCTCAAACGCCTGGTTGACCTGGCCGCGCCCTACTGGGCGGGCGAGGCCGAGGTGGTGTGGACCTATTTTCAGAGCCCGAGTCGGACGACCGAGACCGATCTGGTGTGGCTGCGCCGTCAGTGTTTCAAGGAGATCTGGGGCTCCGGGGTGGGGGATAAGAAAAAGGGGCTGTTTCAAGGGCCGGTCGCCTATTTGAGCGAGGTGTTTGAAAAGATTGACCGGGAGGTTGATCGCCACGCCGTTCTCGATGTGATCGACGATCTGCGGACCGAATTTGCCCATTACTGCCTGTTTGCCGATATCTACGACTGGCTGAGCGGCGAGAAACTCAACCCGCACATGCTGCGCGGCTGGGGGTCTGACGACGAGTTGGCCCGCCTGCGCTACGAGTACCGCGAGCGGCGGGGC
>WTHE01000755.1 GCA_011523315.1 Candidatus Binatota bacterium | reverse complement strand
TCACAGCCCAGGCCAAGCGAATCGGGAAAAACTAGCACCCCATGCAGCCGCGCCACCTCCCTCCCCCGCTCTCTCAATCCCGACCCTGCGGTCCGGCTCAGGCCCGCCTGTGGTCCGGTGCAGCGCTGTCGCCTCGGGCAGAGACCGGCGACCGAGCCTGTCCGCTCCAGCCCTGGGCCGCAGCCCTGCTCGTCCTGGTGCTGGTGGCTGTCGGCTGCAGCCCGTATCAGGTCCGCAGCCTGAACCGGCCCGAGGTGCCGGTATCGACCACCTATCATCACGCCCTGGACGGCGAACGCGAGATCGGCCGGTGGTGGCAAGAATTCAACAATCCAGCCCTCAACACCACGGTTGCGTCGGCCCTGGACAACAGCCTAGACCTCAGACAGCTGTGGAGTCGCCTCACCCAGGCTTACGCCCAGGCCCGGATTGAGGGCGCCGAGGTGTTCCCGTGGGTCGACCTGAGCGGCGGCGCGGCCCGGACGCATCAGGTTGACCGCGATCCCCGAGACCCGTTCGGCGGTCAGGCGGGCTCGTCAACCCGGATTACCCATGCCGACCGCTACTTTGTGTCCACCGGTCTGTCGTACGAGATTGACGTGTGGAAACGGATTGCCGCCCGGCGCCGCGCGGCCACGCTGGAGTATCAGGCCAGCCGCCAGGACCTCGAAGCCAGCGCGCTCTTGCTGACCGGTTCTGTTGTGGACGTGTGGTTCATCCTCCAGGAACAGAAGGCGCTCCTGGCCCTGCTCCAGGAACAGATCGAGATCAGCCAGGAGCTGCTCGACCTGACCGAGGTGCGTTTCGGGGTCGGCGCCGGCTCGGCGGTCGATGTGCTCCAGCAGCGCCAGCAGCTGGAGGCCACCCGAGCCGAAATTCCGCTTGTCCGCTCACGCCTCAACACCACCTACAACCAGTTGGCCGTGCTGCTCGGCACCACCCCGGGGGCGCTGGATACCCGTATCCCGGACGGCGTTCTGCCGGACCTGCCGCCGTTTCCGCAGCTGGGCGAGCCGGCCACCCTGCTGGTGTCCCGGCCGGACCTGCGCTCCGCCCAGCTGCGCTTGCAGGCGGCGGATTTTCGGGTCGCCACCGCAGTCGCCGAGCGGCTGCCACGGCTGGTGCTCGACCTGTCCTACGAGTTCAGCGCCCGCAGCTTTTCGACCGTCTTCCGCCAGGAGGTCGGCTCTCTGGTCGGCAACCTCGTTGCGCCCGTTATTGACGGCGGCCTGCGTCGCAACCAGGTTGTCCGTCACAAGGCGCTGACCCAGGAACTGCTCGACCGCTTCGGCCAGCAGTATCTGCAAGCCCTGCTCGAAATTGAAGACGCCCTGGTGCGTGAGCGTTTTCAGGTCGAGCTGATCGCCAACCTGGAGAGCCAGATCGGGCTGGCCCGGAGCACGCTGCGAGAGTCGCAGTCGCGCTATGTCAACGGCTTGATCAATTACGTGACGGTCCTGCTCGCGGTCCAATCCCTGCAGGGCTTACAGCGTCGTCTGATCAGCGAAAGACGCTTCCTGCTGAGCAACCGCGCCGGCCTGTACCGAGCCCTGGGCGGACACTGGACAAACGAGCTGACCGCCCCACCCAGCCTCCAGCTGGCCCAGGTCGCAGCCGCGAGGATACGACCATGACACGCTGGTCATTTCCCGAGTGGGCAAAGCGGCTCTTCCAGGTTCTGCTCCCCGTCCTGATTCTGGGCGGCGGGGTGATCGGCGCCCGGGCGCTTATTGCCGCGCGTCCGGAGGTCAAGAAAACGACCCAGCAGGCCAGCGCGCCCGTTGTCGAGGTCATCACGGTTCAGTCTGAAGATACCCAGGCCGTGATTTCGGCCTTTGGCACGGTGCGGGCGCATCAGGAACTCAGCGTTCAGCCCCAGGTCAGCGGCTCTGTGGTTGAGCAACACGCCCAGCTGATCACAGGCGGTCTGTTGCACACCGGGGACGTCCTGCTGCGGATCGACCCGCGCGACTACACCTATGCGGTCGAGACCCAGCAGGGCGCCCTGGCCAAGGCCGAATTCGAGTTGGAGCTCGAACGCGGCAACCAGGTCATTGCCCGGCGCGAGTGGAACCTTCTTGAGTCGTCAATCGAGACCAGCGAAATGGGCAAACAGCTGGCCCTGCGCCAACCCCATCTGCGCGAGAAACGGGCTGCGGTGGCGGCGGCCGAAAGCCGGCTGGCCAAGGCCGAGCTGGACCTCCAGCGGACGACGCTGACCGCTCCCTGCAACGCCCTGGTGTTGGACGAGTCGGTCGAGGTCGGCCAGTTCGTCATGTCCCAGACGCCCGTCGCCCGCCTGGTATGCACCGACGCGTTTCGGGTCGAGGTCAGCATCCCCATGCACGAACTGGCCTGGGTCGCTATCCCCAGTTCGACCCAGGCGCGGGGCTCGCAGGTACGGGTGATCCGGGACCTGGGCAGTGACAAGACCGCCCAGCGTCAGGGCGTGGTCGCGGGTCTGCTCGGCGACGTGTCGGAAAATGGCCGGATGGCGCGTCTGCTGGTCCTGGTCGAGGACCCCCTGAGCCGCAACACAGCCCAGAACCAACAGCTGCCGTTGCTCCTGGGAGAGTATGTGCGGGTTGAAATCGACGGCCCGCGACTGACCGACGTGTTTGTCGTGCCCCGCAACACGCTCCGGGAGGGCGGTCGGATGTGGGTCAAAAACGACAACAACCAGCTGGAAATCCGCCAGGTCGAGGTGGCGCTGAGCAGACACGACTCGCTGCTGATCCAGAGCGGCCTGCGGGACGGCGAGCAGGTGATTACGAGCCCGCTGCCCGTTGCTCTGTCCGGCATGCTCTTACAAAGTCCGTCCGAAAGCCCGTCCTCGGTCTCGCCCCCGGCTCAGCCCCCCGAGCCGAGTCCCCCGGCTGCCGACGAGGGCGAAGGCTCAGTCTGAACGAAACGCCATGGAACACCCGATGTCTGATCCAGCCCCGTCACCATCGCCCAAGGGGCCAATTGCCTGGATGGCGCGCAACCATGTGGCGGCCAACCTGGTCATGCTGATCATCGTGTGCGGCGGCTTCATCGCCAGTACCCAGGTCAAGCAAGAGGTCTTTCCGGAATTTACGATGGACTTCATCACCGCCTGGGTGCACTACCCCGGGGCGAGCCCAGCCGAGGTTGAGCAGGGCATCGTCCTGTCGATTGAGGACCGGGTGCGCGGCATAGACGGGGTGAAAAAGGTCACGGCCACGGCGCGCGAAGGCTTCGGCACGGTGGTGGTCGAACTGCTGTCCGGCGCAAATTCGGGCAAGGCGCTCCAGGATGTCAAAAACGCGGTTGACGGCATCCTGTCTTTTCCTGAAGAGGCGGAAAAACCGGTCGTCAGCCTGGTTGAGATGCGCAACCAGGTGCTGAGCCTGATGGTCTACGGCAACCAGGACGAACAGACCCTGCGCGGCCTGGCCGAACAGATCCGCGACGAACTGCTCCAGCGGCCGGACATTACGCTGGTCGAGTTGGGGGCGGTGCCTCGGCTCGAGATTGCTGTTGAGGTGCCCCAGCGCAATCTGCGCGCCCACAACCTGACCCTGGGTCGGATCGCCCATGAGATACGCGAAGCTGCGGTTGAGCTGCCAGCCGGCGGGCTGAAGGCTGCGGGCGGAGAAATCCTGCTGCGCACCCAGGAGCGCCGCGATTATGCCAGCCAATACGCCGATATTCCGGTCGCCTCCGCCCCGGATGGTTCGCGCATTACGGTCGGCGATATTGCCGAGATCACGGACGGTTTTGAAGATTCCGACTTCGAGGCTTTTTACAATAATCAGCCCGCCATCCAAATCGACGTGTATCGGGTGGCCAGGGAAACCCCGCAATCGGTTTCGGCCGGCGTCCACGCTTACCTCGACGATCTCCTGCCCCGGCTGCCGGCGGGGGTCGGCATAGCGGTCTGGAACGACTTCTCCGAGATCTACCGCGACCGGATGAGCCTGCTGTTGAAAAACGCCTTTCTCGGCCTGGCCCTGGTTCTGCTCCTGCTGGGCTTGTTCCTCGATCCCAAGCTCGCCTTCTGGGTCACCCTGGGCATCCCGATCTCGATCATGGGCGCCTTCCTGTTCATGCCCCTGGGTGGCGCGTCGATCAACATGATCTCGCTCTTTGCGTTCATTATCACGCTGGGCATCGTTGTTGATGACGCGGTCGTCGTCGGAGAAAACATCTATGAGAGACGCCAACGCGGCCTGCCGTTTCTGCGGGCTGCGGTTGAAGGGGCGCGGGAGATTTCGGGACCGATTGTTTTTGCCGTCCTGACCAACATCGTTGCCTTTCTGCCGCTCATGTTCGTGCCCGGCCCGGCGGGCAAATTTTTCCTCAACATTCCAGCGGTGACCATCGCGGTGTTCACCGTCTCCCTGATTGAGTCGCTGTTTGTCCTGCCCGCCCACCTGTCGCGCCAGCGCAAACCGAGCCGGGTGTGGCAGATCCTCGGCCGTCCCCAGCTGTTCTTCGACCGCCTCCTCCAGGCGTGTGTCCGGCGGGTCTACCAGCCGCTTCTCCGAACCGCGACCACGTACCGGTATGCCACCCTGATGACCGGCATCGCCATTCTGCTGCTGGCTCTGGGCGCGGTCAGGGGCGGCCATATTCAGTTCAGTTTCATGCCCCGCATTGACGACGATCTGATCACCGCTCAAGCCACCCTGCCGTTCGGCGTTCCGGTGGATACCGCACGGCGGGTACAGGGGCAACTGCTCGACGCCCTGCAGGTGGCCGTCGAGACCCACGGGGGGCCGGACATCGTGCACGGGACCTACACCCAGATCGGCGCGGCGCTGCGCTCGCCCGGGCCTGAAGACGGGCCGCCAGCGCTGGGCGGCAGTCATCTGGCCGGGGTGCAGGTCGTCCTTGTGCCAACCGATCAGCGCACGGTCAGCGGCGTCGAGTTTGCCAACACCTGGCGGCAGGCGGCCGACCACATCGCCGGTCTGGAGTCGCTGACCTTCAAAGCCGAAACCGGCTTTGGTAGCGACAGCGCCCTGGACATTCAGCTCACCCACCGGTCGCGCGACATTCTGGAGAGCGCCGCCGCCGAGCTGGCCGGCCTGCTGGCCGGCTACGCCGGCGTCACCGATATCGACGACGGGGTATCGCACGGCAAACCCCAGCTCAGCCTGACCGTCAAACCCGAGGCGCGCAGCCTCGGCATTAACGCGACCGATCTGGCCCGCCAGCTGCGGAGTTCGTTCTACGGGGCCGAGGCCCTCCGCCAGCAACGCGGCCGCAATGAGGTCAAAGTCATGGTCCGGCTGCCCGAACACGAACGACGCACCGCCCATACGATTGAACAGCTGATGATTCGGACTGCCCAGGGCGGCGAAATTCCCCTGCTCCAGGCTGCGGCGGTCGAGTACGGACGGGCGTATACCGAGATTCGTCGTCGCGAAGGCCGCCGCGTCATGGCCGTCACGGCCGATGTGGATGAAGACATCTCGAACGCCAATACGATTGTGGCCGCCCTGGAGCAGAATGAGCTACCGTTCCTGATGCAGAAATACCCCGGCCTGAACTATACCCTGGAGGGCGAGCAGGAGTGGCAAGAAGAAGCCCTGGGCGCCATAGCCCTGGGCTTTGTTTTCGCCCTGCTGGCCATCTACGCCCTGCTGGCCATTCCCTTCAAGAGCTATATCCAGCCGCTGATCGTGATGCTGAGCATTCCGTTCGGCATTATCGGCGCAATCATCGGCCATGTCCTGCTGGGCTATGAGCTGAGCATGATCAGCCTGTTCGGCATTATCGCCCTGGCCGGGGTGGTGATTAACGGGGCGCTGGTCCTGGTGGTGACGGCCAATCAGCTGCGCGACGGGGAACGGCTCGACCCCGTGGCGGCGATCTGTCAGGCCGGCGGGCGGCGTTTCCGGCCGATTCTGCTGACCTCGCTGACCACGTTTTTTGGCCTCGTGCCGATGATTTTCGAGACCTCGATGCAGGCCCGCTTCCTGATCCCGATGGCGATCTCGATTGGCTTCGGGGTTCTGTTTGCGACCGTGATCATTCTGCTGCTCATCCCGGCCGGCTATCTGATTCTGGAAGACCTGAAGCGGCTCCCGCGTCTGCTCAGCGCACCAGCCCCGCAGCCCCACCCTCAAGACGTTCCTCAAGCGGAAGATATCCCCCAGGCCGAAGGCGCTCCACAGCCCGCCCCGCAACCCGATTAGCGCGAAGAGCGGAAGCTGACCGATGCCGACGGGTTCGGCAACCCGCAGCGACTCAGGCCGTCCTGAACGGGCGAATTGCCAACCACTCGTTCGCGCAACAGTGCTACTCGTCCGCGCGGAGAATGAGGCTTCAATAACTTGACAAGAACCGAGCTGCGCAGAAAGATGCACTCGGCACCAGCGACAAAGAACGGGATTGCATGAAGGATTCGTTCCCGCTCTGAGCCAGCGGGGCGATAACTATATCCAATAAAGAGGACCTTACTATGAAGCTTGCGCTGTATCTGCCGAATCTCCGCGACAAGATTACGGTCAGCGAAATCGTAGACTTGGCTCTGGAGGCGGAGACGCTTGAATTTGACTCGGTGTGGTCACTGGACCGTATCGTGGTGCCCGAAGCCTCAGACCGCCAGGCACTCGAAAAGTCGT
>WTHE01000602.1 GCA_011523315.1 Candidatus Binatota bacterium | reverse complement strand
GGACGCAACATCAATGTCAACCGGTACCCGCAGTTCAGGTCCGCTACCGACTTCCGGTCCAGAGATAATGCGGCGCTCTTCGGTCCTCCGGTCGAGGCGAACAATCGCCCGCAGGCCGGCCTCGGCCACCACGACCTGGCAGTCCTCTTCCGTGCAGTTGTTCTCGACCGCGATACCAAACGGATCCTTGAGATCCACCTGTTCGGGTTCGTCATCAAACTCTCTGTTCGAGATGATCGTCCGGCTGCCGTTCAGTTCAAAGACACCCGACCGGCCAGAGTCTGCAATCACAAGCGTTCGGTCCAAGCCCGATTCCTGGGGATAGGCGGCAACCCCATTCGGCCGTGTCAGGCTTGGCCCGGAGCCGGCGAAGGCCTGACGCCGGCCCGTTACCGGATCGACCCGGATCAGCGCCTTGCGGCCGGCATCGGTCACCGCAATCTGGCCGTCCGGCTCGATCGTGAGCCCTTGGGGGATGAGCCAGGTCGGCCCCGGATCGGTCAGCGTCTGGTCACCTTCGGTTTCGGCACCGCTCAGGTCTGCTCTGGTCGGGGTGTGCACGTCGGACAGAATTGTCCGGTTGCCGCTGGTCGGATCAATCCGAATGATGGCCGGGTGCCGCACCCAGTCGGGCTCCATAGCAAGTTCTTCGGCACTCATCTGCACCGGCTCCGCACCCAGGTCCTCGGCATTCGTCCCAGCGGCCTCAAGACTCGCACTGAGGGCAGCGGCCGCAGAGGCGATGGGCTCGTCCTCGTTGCCCGCAGCGACAATACCCAGCGCCTGGAGGCTCTCCTGCCAGGCCAGACGGAGTTCGATCTCCTCGGACTCGGTGCTGCCTTTCTCCCGGACGATCACTCCGGTGATCAGGATTTCTTGTTTGTCTTCGCTCAGTTCGGCGTCGGCCCGGTCCAGATCGAGCGCGCCGAGAAACTCAAACCCACCGGGTCTGACGGTTTCAATCCGCCGCTCCTGTATCTCGCGCGCGCCGGTCGCATCCTCAATTTCAAGGGTCAGGGTATGGGCGCCTTTTTCGAGCAGACCGGCATTGAAGACCTGACCAAATCCACTGCTCAGGGCGTGGGGATAATCGGGATGCTCGTTCGCGACATCGACCCGTTCGACACAGCACGGCACCTCAATGGCCTCACCGTCATCGATCCATAAGCGGACGCTGACCGGCTCAGCAGACGCGGTTGAAAACGCCCAGCCGGATATCACACGTATACCGCTGAGGACCTGACCCGGTGCCGGGTTTTCAAGGGCAAATTTGATATCGGCCAGGCTGCTGGCAGGTACAAGGCACAGCAGCCCGCTCCAGAACAACGCACCAATACTTCTCCGCAGGATGTGTTTCATACCCATTCCGACCAGCCGTCTCTTACTCCCGCTCTCCCTGCGACACCCGAAAACCCGTCGCCGTTTGCGTGACCGAGACAGCCACCACGCACAGCCCGGCGGCATCAGCCTGTCGAACGACCGCAGGCTTATCCACCATCAGGGTTTTCTCGGCTTCAACGGCGAGCACACACGCCGCAACGGCCCGCATCTCTTCAATCGTCTCCGGTCCGACCGTTGGTACATCGAAACGCAGGTCCTGGTGCGGCTTGCTGACCTTGACAATGACCAGCCCGGCTCCGGCCAGTTCCCCGCCGCGCCGAATCGCGGCATTTGTGCCTTCCAAGCCCTCAACGGCAAACACCGTGCCGCGCTTGACCACCACGCTCTGACCAATATCCCAGCGTCCGATTTCCTTGGCCACCTCAACCCCCAGCTCGATGTCCTGCCACTGGCGCTCATCCGGAGCAGCCTGGGTGAACACCCCCGGCTGGGGAACCAGGTCGGGCAGCAAACGGGTGGACTCGACCACCCGGATACCCTCGCCTTCCAGCTCTTGGGCGATGCCGCGCAAGATCACATCGTCCTTCAGACTCGGCAGCCGGCTGATAAACGCCAGACCGCGCGCATCGGGCTGAATATGGCTCAGGGCGCCGGATTTGTGGATTCCACCGGCCATCACGGCCTGCGTCACACCGGCGGTCTTGAAGATGTCGATGATCTTGCCCAGCTCGCCAACCCGAACCCAGCTGACCTCGGACACCAGATCGTTCAGCGTCTCCAGGGTCTCGCCCTGATGGGCGACCGCCACAAGGTCGAGCCCCTGGGCGCGGGCCGCCTCAGCAAAGAGCAGGGGGAAGCGGCCGTTACCGGCGATCAGCCCGAATCGAGACATCCTGTCTGCAATCTGTGGGTGAGTCCGCCAGACTCTAGCCGGACGCCTCGTCGGTGTCGGCAGACGCCCCACTCCGGGGCCGACACACGCCGCGCTGAGAGCGCGAGATAAACTCCACGAGGTGAGCGACCTCGGGACCGTCGCCGTATTCCTGACTGACGCGGGCCAGAGCCTGTTTGAACGGTTCGCCCTCGCTGAACAAGGCCCGATAGGCTTTTTTCAGGGTTTCGAGCTGGGCGGTCGTAAAACCGCGCCGTTTGAGCCCGATCAGATTCAGGCCGAACAGGTAGGCCCGGTCGCCCTGGGCCATACAGTACGGCGGGACATCGAGAGAGACCATGGCTCCCGCGCCGATGATCGCGGATTCGCCGATCCGGGCGAATTGATGGATACCGGCCAGCGCGCCGATCACCGCAAAGTCTTCGAGCGTGACATGGCCGCCCAGGTTGGCGCTATTGGCCATGACAATATGGCTGCCCAGCGCGCAATCGTGGGCGACGTGCGAGTAGACCATGAACAGATTATGGTCACCGACCCGGGTAATCATGCCGCCTCCCGTGGTGCCGGGCTGGAGGGTGGCAAACTCCCGAACGGTATTGTGATCGCCAATAATCAACTGGCTGTCTTCGCCGGCGTACTTTTTGTCCTGGGGAACCGCGCCGACGCTGGCAAACTGAAAAATATGGTTGTGCCGCCCGATTGTGGTCCGCCCCTCAATGACGGCGTGGGGACCGACCTGGGTTTCTCGTCCGATCCGAACCTGCGGCCCAATGACCGTATACGGCCCGACCTGGACTCCGCTGTCGAGTTCGGCACCCGGTGCAACGACTGCCGAGGGATGGATGTGGGTGGCTGGCGTCATGAGCGCTCCCCATCCGTCCGCGTGTCTGGCCTACGGCTGTCGGGCGGGTCCGTCTCGGCAAGCGTAAATTCCAGTTCAGCCGCCAGCGCGTCGGCCACCGAGGCGGTGCCACGCATCTTCCAGAATTTTTTTCGCCGGTGGACGGTCTCGGCCTCCAGGCGGAGCTGATCACCCGGAGTGACTTGGCGCCGAAAGCGGACCTTGTCCAGCGCCGTCAGCAGCGCATACTGGGGACGGCGACCCCCTTCCGGCGCGGACGAACAGACGAGAATGCCTCCGGCCTGGACAACAGCCTCACACAGCAGGACGCCGGGCATGACCGGATAGCCGGGAAAATGGCCGGGGAAGAAAGGTTCGTTGATGGTCACGTTTTTGAGCGCCACAATCCGTTCGGCAGCGACGATCTCCACGACTCGGTCAACGAGCAGGAAAGGGTAACGGTGGGGCAGCAAGGCCGCGAGGGTATCCATACCGGCAGGCAGCGGAGTCTGACACGCAGGCTAGCGTATCAGCTGCGCAATCTTCGTTCCTCTCTTGTTGTAGGCGGCAATCACCGCTTGGGTCAGATCGATGGTTTGGGCACCGTATAAGACGACCGTGTTGTTGCCTTCCAGGATCAGCGTGAAGTCCCCCTGCTGGCCCATGTCGTGGATGATGTGTCGCAGCTCAACCAGAATGCGGCCGGTTAGCTCGCGGTCTCGTATTTCGAGTTCCTTTTTGGAGTCCTCGTGCAGACGCTGAAATTCACGGATTTCGACCCGATACTGACGTGCCAGCTCGGTCCGCTCCTCGGATCTCAGTAACTGGGCCTTCTTCTCCAGGTCGTCCTTGAGCGTCTCGACCTTTTTCTTGCGTTCCTGGAGCTGGGTCTCCATGCGGTTCATTTCGGCGCTGAACGCCTGCTGAGCTTTCTTGCCGGCGCTCGACTCGGTGAGCGCCAACTGGAGATCGACATAGCCAATCTTCACCCCCTGGGCGGCGACCGGAACGGACAGCCACACCAGGCTGAGGACGCTGAGCAGGACTCCACTAGCAATACGACGCATAGCTGTTCTCCACCGTCCGCTCGCCGCAACAGGCCTAGAACAGCGAATCGAAACGGTTGGCGCCACCGGTCTGGCCGATCCCGCCAAAACCACCGAAGGAAAAGTGAATGCTGCTGGTGCGCTCATCATTCTTGGCATTCAGCGGTCTGCCCAGCTCAATGCGGATCGGACCAAATGGCGATTTCCAGCGGACTCCCGCTCCCACGGAATAGCGGAGATCTCCAAGATCGATGCCCTGGACATTGGTAAACGCATTGCCGATATCGTTAAACAGCACTCCCTTGAGGTTGAGAGCCGGGACAATCGGAACGATGATTTCATTGTTAATAATCAGCTGGTGGCTGCCTCCGATGGGACGACGGTAGGTGCGGGCTTTTCGCCCATCCGGCGAGCCACCGTCAGTGACCACGACCACCGTTTCTTCACGAGGACCGAGGCTGCGCTCGCCAAAGCCCCGGATCGAGTTGATGCCACCCGGGAAGTAGCGATCAAACAGGGGCACATCATCCTTGAGGATACGCTTGCGGTGGGTCGCAATATGACGGTTTTCAGTAAAGTCGACATCACCCATGCCATAGCCAAAGACGCCACCGGTCATCAGGGTCACCTCGCCAAAGCGACGGCCGCGCCAGATGGGCAGAAAGTAGCGCGCCTCAAGCTCAAGCTTGGTGTAATCGGCGTTCCCACCGGGGCCGGCAAAGGTGAAGGAGACCTGTTGCAGAGAGCCGGCCGTGGGCTCGAACGCGTGGTTCAGGGTATTCCGCATGAGCACCGGCGAGATCAGGGAGGCCGTGTTCGCCCCCCGTTCGGCGCGAACCGCGTCCGGTGTAATCGGATCGAAATTGCTGATCCGTGAGCGCTCCCACTGGTACTGGAAACCGACCTCGACATCGGTCAAGGAATAGCCCCACAGCGAACGATAGCCCAGGGCGGTCAGCGGATAGAACAGCCGAAAGCCACCGCCGGTTCCCGAGCGGTCAAAGTCCTCAAAGATGAACCGCCAGTCAAACAGCTCCAGCCCGAGCCGCAGGTAGGTATCCATGAAGTACGGGTCCATGAAATTGACCTGCGTATTCCGATAGCGGGTGCCGATGCTGCCCCCGACAATCAGACGCTGGCCCCGACCCATGAGGTTGTTTTCCTGAATCCGGGCATTGCCGACCACACTGGTTGACGAGTTGAAGCCGGCGCCGATGCTGAACGAGCCGGTCTGGGCTTCCTTGACATCAACCAGCACGTTCAGGAGGTCTTTGCGCTTGCCCCGCTGGGTGGTCAGATTGACGTCTTCAAACAGCCCCAGGCGTTTTACCTGGTCTCGGCTGAACTGGAGTGACGAGGCGGCGAACAGACTTTGCTCAACGATCGACAGCTCACGCCGAATGACCTTGTCCCGCGTTTTGCGGTTGCCGGCAATAGCGATCTGGTCGATGTAGACCTCGGGGCCTTTATTCACCCGGTATGAGACGTTCACCAGCTTCTCGTCGGGCTGGACATCGGTTTCCGGCTCGATATTGACAAAAGCGTAGCCCTGGTCACTGAAATACCCGGTCAGGTTAAAGACATCGTCCCGCAGCACGCTGGCCTTGAAGGTCCGCTTTGAGCGCAGGGTCAAGACCCGTTTTGCCGCAGCCTCACCGCCCACCACATCGCCCACGACCCGCACTTCACCGACCTTATACTTGGGTCCCTCCTCAAGACGGATGGTCACCACCAGACCGTCTTCGCCACGGGCCACCTGCGGCTCATCAATACGGACGTTGATATAGCCATTATCGTAGTACCAGGCCGTCAGGCGTTCGACATCGGTCTTGAGGGCTTCATTGCTCAGCACCCCGAACGGCAGAAAACGGGACAGCCAGTTCTTCTTCTTGGTCTGCATGAAGCCGGCCAGGATCTTGTCGGAAAAGGCTTGATTGCCCTCAAACACCACGTCAACCACGCTCGTTTGGGTGTTTTCGGAAATCGTAAAAGAGACGATCGTTTCGCCGTTGGGCGTCGATTCGGTCCGGTATGAGATATCCGTATCCAGGTGGCCTTTTTTCTCGTACAGGGCCTTGGCGTCAAGAATCCCACGGCGGATTCTGACCGGATTCAGAATGGTGCGGGGATGAATTTTCAACTCGGTCAGGATTTCTTCCTGGGTGACTTTCTCATTCCCCTCAACCCGGACCTGTCGGATCAGCGGACGTTCGCGCACCCAGTAGGTCAGCACGCTGCGGCCGTCGTCCTCGGTCAGCCGCGCCTCGACATTCTTGAAGAAACCCATCTCGTAGATGGATCGAATATCGGCATCAACCGTCTCATGATCGAGCGGCTGGCCAGCCCGGGATGAGAGACGGATGCGAATAGCCTCAGGATCGACCTGCTCGTTGCCGCCGATCACCACCTCGCTCAGCAGCGTCGCTTGAGGAGGATTGGTCGGTGCCGAAGCCTCAGCCGGGTCGGACGCCTGGGTCGGCCCCGGAGTCTGTCCCCGTACC
>WTHE01000181.1 GCA_011523315.1 Candidatus Binatota bacterium | reverse complement strand
ACACACCCCATTTCATACAGCCGCTCGCTCAGCTCCCTGGACAGCCTTTTGTTGGCTTTGCGCACACGCCGGAGCGTTGCCTCGGGGATCACAGGTCCAACCACCCGGTGCCTGCCAAGTACCTCGGCCAGGGCTACGGCTGCCCCCGGCGGCAGGCCGGCATCAATGCGTCGCGCCAGTTGCACATCGCTCAGGACGTCCGGTCCATCAATCGCCAGAAGTCTGGCAACCCGCGTGGCTTCACTTGCCGGCAGCTCCGCCGGGTCTGCATAGGCTTGGAGGTTCATCACTATTCTCCCTGGACACAAGTGTCATATGACGACCATAGAGCACTCATGTGACGCCAGCAAGCGTGTATCACACGGCGTCCGCTTCCAGACTACGCAAAAGTCGCATTGAGATAGTGGAGCTGCTCGAGAGACAGCCGCCAGCCGGAGGCCTGACAGTTCTCCATGATACGCGCCGGGCTGTTGGATTTCGGAATCACGACGACGTTCGGGTGCGACGTACACCAGTTGAGGGCGACCTGGGCGGGCGTCTTTTGGCTGAAGGCGGCGACCTGCTCCACAGCCCGCATGCGCCAGTCGTGGGGAAACACCGCCGGGGTGGCCAGCCGGCCGTCGTCCAGGGGCGTGTAGGCGATAATCGTGATGTGCTGCTCCAGACAGTAGGGCAGCAGGTCGGCTTCAATGCCGCGCCGGTTCAGATTGTACAGGACCTGGTTTGCCACAATGGGGGCGTTGCGCAGGCTGGCCTGGGCGGCTTGCAGCTGGTGCAGCGAAAAATTACTCACCCCGATATGTTTCACCAGGCCGTCATCAACCAGCGACTCCATCGCCCGCATGGTGTCCTGAATGGGCACCCCGGGGTTGGGCCAGTGGACCTGGTAGAGGTCGAGAATGTCCGTATTGAGACGGCGCAGACTGGCCTCTGCCGCGCGCCGCACCTCGTCGGAGCGGAGGTGGTTGCCCGACACCTTGGTCGCCAACACGACCCGGTCGCGCAGACCGGCGATGGCTTGGCCGACGACTTCTTCGGTGCCGTATATTTCTGCCGTATCAATCAGAAACGCGCCCAGTTCGATGCCGGTTCGCAGCGGCTCGACCCCGCCGTTATATCGCCACACCCCCAGCCCGACCTCTGGAATCATCATATCGGTACTACCCAGCGCTTTGTGTTCCATCGTACTCACTCCCTGTCCGAGGCGTCCGGTGGGCATTACAGGGTGCGTGTCTCGCCCCGCTCCAGCACCACCAAGCCCGAGGGGTCACGAAAATAGCGACGCTCATCAGTCCCGGTCCCTCCCCCAACTGCCGCGCCGGCCGGAACGCTGTGAAACCGATCAACGATAGCGCCCTTGAGCCTCACGCCCGCTCCGATTTCGGCCCGGTCCATGATGATCGACTCCTCAATCTCTACGCCCTTGCCGATTCGTACGCCGCTGCCAATCACCGATCGAATGATCCGCCCGCCTTCCAGCTGAGAGCCCTCTCCAACGAGGGTGTCTCGGACCTCACCGCCGTAAAAACGGGTCGGCGGACCGTCATAGATGGTGCCAAACACCGGCCAGTGCGGATTGTGCAAATCAAAGGCCGGCGTCTCACCCAGAAGATCCATATGCGCCTCCCAATACGCCCGCAGGGTGCCCACATCACGCCAGTAGGCGCGTTCCTCTGCCGGTTTGACGCCGGGGATTTCATTTTCGAGAAAATCGTAGGCCAAGACCTGCTGGCGCGGAAACAGCTCGGGAATGATCGTCCGCCCGAAGTCGTGCTCGGTACTCCGGCGCGAGTCTTCCAACAAAGTCCTGACCAGCAGATCGGTGTTGAATACGTAGTTGCCCATCGAGGCATAGACGCGGTCGGGGTCGCCGGGCATGGGCTTCGGGTGGGACGGCTTTTCCTCAAAGCCGATGATGCGCCGTTTCTGATCGACCTCTATCACCCCGAAGCTGCCGGCCTCGGACACCGGAACGGGCAGAGCGGCAACCGTCGCCTCGGCCGCGTGCTCGATGTGGAAGGCGACCATCTGGTTGAGGTCCATGCGATAAATATGGTCGGCCCCGAACACGGCGATCAAATCGGGACGAAAATCCTGAATCAGGTTGAGGTTTTGATACACCGCGTCGGCCGTGCCCTGGTACCAGTCTTCGCCCCACCGCATCTGGGGCGGCACGACCGTGATAAAGGTCTCTTTGAGGCCGCCGCCAATCCGCCAGCGCCAGGTCGAGCGCAGATGCTCAATCAAGGACTGTGATTTGTACTGGACCAGGATGTAGACCGAAAAAATGCCCGAATTGATGAAGTTGGACAGCACGAAGTCGACAATCCGGTGCTTGCCGGCAAACGGGACGGCGGGCTTGCTGCGGGATTTCGTCAGCGGGAACAAGCGCTCGCCCTTGCCGCCGGCCATAATCATGCCCAGCAGGCGCAGTCTGCGCACGGTATGCCTCCTAGCGGAACATTACCTGCTCCAGAGCCGGGAACAGGAAATTCTGCTGTTCCCGGTCGGCCACAAAGCGCTCCTGCTCGGCCTCCAGCCGTCCCCGCTCGCGCACCGAGCGGGCGAGCTGCAGGAGGCGTTTCAGATCGGTCGAATGGGTCAGGAAACGCTGCTCGGCGTAGTCACGGGCGGTTCGGGTGGTGATGAGAAACGGCCAGTCCGAGGCCTGCATCAGCAGCAGTTCTTTGCCAGCCTGGCACAGCACACGGCCGAGTGGGCCCTTTCGGTCTGCCTCGCGCGCCCCCTGCATGACCTCCCAAAACTGAAACTCCCCGTCGTACAGCCGCTCCCAGACCCAGGCGGTGTCTTTATTCAGCCAGGTCCGATGGTCGCCGCCCTCCCCCCACGAGCCTTCGGGCAGGCTGACGGTCCGGGCCGGGGGGTAGCGGTCGAGTGCCGCGCTACAGGTCAGCGGCACGATGCGCTGCCGCTCCAGTTCCGGGTAGAGGGCCTCCAGCCAGTGCGGCCCCTCGTGCCACCAGTGGCCGAGCAGCTCGGCATCGTAGGCGGCGCAGGTCAGGCCGGCCGGCCCGGCGGCGGTCGCGGCCAGCTGCCCGGCGAAATGGCGCGCGTGCGCCCGAGCCTGGGCACGCGCACGGGCGGGCGTGTAGACCGGCTTGTGGTCCAGTTCGGCCCGCTCCTCGCTCACCCGCCACAGCTTCAGGCCGCCCGGGTCGTGCTGCTTATGGAAGTCGAGATACCACGGGTCGCCCGGGTAGCCCACCTCTTGACTCCACACCAGACGGCTAGCGTCGGGGTCGCGCAGCAAAACCTTGGCCGTTCCCGTCCCGCTCCGCGAGGCGACCCGGTAGGTGTGATGCGGCGACAGCAGGGCTGCCGCCCGCCCGCCTGCCTGACCGTGCAGAGCCGTCACCAGGGTGGGATCGGCTGGGTAGGGTAAACTGGGGAAGACACCCTGAACCGACTGCCCGTCAACACAGAAAAACGCCAGGCCGCAGGCCGCCACGTGCTCCTCAAGCCCCCGCCGCAAGGAGCGGTGCTGTTGGCGGTTGACGCCAACCGGCGGAAGCCAGTGGTAGCGCGGACGATAGCCGCATTCCGGCAGCCACAGCCCGGCCGGACGACGGCCAAAGTGGGTTTCATGGCTGAAGGTCGCCAGCCGCAGCTGCAGGCGAACGCTCTGCTCACAGGCCAGCAGGGGCAGATAGCCGTGGGTCGCCGCCGAGGTCATGAGTTCGACGTGGCCGTCTTCCATCAGATTCCGAAAGGCGGCCAACAGGTCGCCGTCAAGAGCCCGCCACTGCCCAAGCCGCTCACGGTAAAACCCCTCCCAGTAATCCGCCAGATCGGCAATGTCGGCCTGGCCCTGGGACTGAAAATACCGACGGGTATCGGCACACGCCCGCAGGCGGGTATCAAGGAAGAACTCGAATTCGGCTGGCAGGAGGGGGCTGGCCAGCTGCTCGCACAGGACCGGCGAAAAGCTCAGGGTCAGCTGGGGCGAGGTGCCGCGCTCCACCAGCGAGCGGAGCGTGTGCAGGAGCGGCAGGTAGCATTCGGTGATTGCTTCACACAGCCAGTCGCTGCCGTGCGGCCAGCGCTCATGGCCCAGCACAAACGGCTGGTGGGCATACAGGATGAGGGCCAGGGACTTGTGCGGGTCTGAGGCCATAGGTCTAGCCCGGAGCGACCGCTGCCTGTCGGGCGCTGACAAGCTCCTGGTACAGGTCGAGGTAGCGGCGCGCCGAGCGTGTCCAGGAAAAGTCCTGGGCCATGCCCCGGCGCATCAGCCCATGCCAGGCGGCCGGGTCGGCAAAAGCCGTCAGCGCAGCCCGCACGGCCTGGGTCAGCGCCTGGGGGCTGGCGTCTTCGAACACAAAGCCGGTGCCCTGTCCGCTGTCGGCGTCAAAGGGGACCACCGTGTCGCGCAGCCCGCCGGTCGCCCGCACGATCGGCACCGTACCGTAGCGCAGGCTGTAGAGCTGACTGAGTCCGCACGGCTCATAGCGCGACGGCATCACAAAACAGTCGCTGCCGGCCTCAATCTGGTGGGCCAGGGCTTCGTCAAAACCGATCCGCACCCCGATCCGCCCGGGCTGCGCCCGAGCCCGCTGGGTCAGCAGTGTCTCGTAGCGCGACTCCCCCGAGCCCAGGATGACCAGACGGCAGTCCAGCTCCAGCAGGGCGTCGAGCGCGCCGGCCACCAGGTCGATGCCCTTCTGGTCAACCAGCCGGGTGACCATGCCCAGCAGCGGCCTGTCCGGTGCGTCGGACCAGCCGTACTCGGCCAAAACGGCACGCTTGCACACCGCCTTGCCACTCAGGTCTTGGGCGCCGTACTGGGCGGCGATCAGCGGGTCGGTTTCCGGGTTCCACACCGCGTAATCCGCCCCGTTCACAATGCCGACCAAGGCCGAGCGGCGAGCCCGAATACAGCCGTCCAGGCCAAAGCCGAGGGCCGGGCTGCCAATCTCTTCGGCATAGCTGGGACTGACCGTCGTCAGCCGGTCGGCATAGGAGAGTCCCGACTTCATGAAGTTGAGGGAGCCGTAAAACTCCAGCCCCTCGGGTTGAAACAGGAACAGGGGCAGGCCGGTCAGGCCAAAAGCCCAGTTCGGAAAGATGCCCTGATAGGCGAAGTTATGGATGGTGAAGACGCTGGCCGCCTGCCGGCTGCGCGCGTCCAGGCCGGGCAGAAAGCGCAGCAAGGCCGGAATGAGGCCGGTATGCCAGTCGTGGCAGTGAAAGACCTGGGGAAACCAGCCCAGGCGCTCGACCAGGGCCAGGACAGCTCGGGAAAAGAAGGTGTAGCGCAGGGCATTGTCGGGATAGTCGCCGTTCCCGTTGCCATACAGACCGGGCCGGGCAAAAAAGTCGTCCTGCTCGACGGCGTACACCGGCACCCGAGCGGCCGCCCCGTCCGGCTCGGGCAGGTGGGTCTGCCACACCCGAGCCGTCCGCGGGCCGATGACCAGCGGAACCTGGAGGTCTGATACGCGTTCGGTCAGCGGGAAGTCTCCGTCGCGCAGGCTTTGATACAGCGGCATGACAATGCGGACATCATGCCCCAGCGCGGCCAAGACCTGGGGTAAGGCGCCGTTCACATCGCCCAAGCCGCCGGTCCGGGCGAACGGGGCAACTTCGGCGCTGATGAACAGGATACGGAGCGCGGCGTCCACGTGGCATTCCTCAGGGCAGGGTTTGGCAATCGAGCGCAGGCGTCAGGTGCGGCCGATCTGCTTCGGCCCGGCCATTCTGTCGCGCAGGAGCGAGGTCGGGATTGCCGGCAGGGTGGTGATGCGTACCGTTCCGCGCGAACTCAGATCAATCGACAGATGGGCGATGGTTTCGTTATCCGGGGCCTCGACGATGGTGACGAAATCATAGCTGCCGAGCGTGGCGTACTGGCCAAGGACAGTGCAGCCGAATTCGGCAATCTCGGAGTTTACCTCTTCGATGCGTTCAGGGTTATTGTGGAGCGTCTGGCTGCCTTCCGGGGTCAGGGTACTCAGCAGGATGTAGGTCGGCATGGCCTCCTCCTCGGGTCTGGTGGCGTTTCAGTGGCGGGTCTCTTCGGGCTGAACGAGGACCGGGGTGACGAGATGGCCTGCGGCGCGGTCCAGGTCGCGCTCCTGCGCGGCGCGGAAGCTCGTGGCCGGCGACTCACAGCGCAGGCACTGGCGGTAGGCCGCAGCGTACAGCGCCTGTTCTTCAGGGCTGAGTTCATAGCGCCGGGTCAGATAGGCGAGTTGCCGGTCACTCTCCTGTGTTTCGGCCCACGTCATGGCGTAGTGCACCCAGCCACACCGGGGGCAGGCGAGGAGGCGTCTGTTAATGAGGCGGGGGGGCGAACCCCGTCCGCTGTCGTCCGCAGCCATAGGCTCTCAGTCGAGGCTCACCCGGAAGTTGTGGCCGTTGTCGGTGATCCACATGGCAAAATCATCTTCGGGCAAGGGCGAATTGGTCCGCAACAGCTGGTAGCGATACTCGACCTGCGCGCCGCGCGGTCCCCACACCTTGCCGACATACCGGCGGGGCAGAGGGACGGTCTGAATCAGCTCGTAGATCGCGTCATCGGCCAGGCCCTCTCCCTCGCGATCATGTCCGGCCCGGTCGGGCAGGGTTTGCAGGTGCAGTCCTTCGAGCTTGGCCTGGGTCCAGTTGGGGG
>WTHE01000343.1 GCA_011523315.1 Candidatus Binatota bacterium | reverse complement strand
CTTGACGGTCCACGGCTGCTTGAGATCCACACCACGCTGGCCGTATCACGCCAGCTGGCCCAATTCTTTCAGCGTCATATTCGGCCCAACTCGCCACTGGCCGACCTGCCGGCTCGCCTGCCGGCCCTGCCGGCCCTGGAACAGACGCTCGGGCGCTGCCTCGACGACAGCGGTAGCCTGAAGGACGAGGCCAGTCCGACCCTGCGCACGCTGCGGCGCAGCGTGCGGACCCTGCGGGACGAGATTGAGCGGCGCCTGCGCGACCAGCTGCGTTCGTCTCAGCTGAGAGACGTTATCGCCGATCAGTATATTACGATTCGGAATAACCGTTTTGTCATCCCGGTTCGAGCGAATTTTCACTCCCGGCTGCAAGGGATCGTGCAAGACCGGTCCGGGTCGGGCGAGACGGTGTTTATTGAGCCGCTGTTCGCGGTCGCCCTGAATAACCGACTTACCCTGGCCAGCAAGGAAGTCGAGGCCGAAGAGCAGCGTCTATTAGCCTGGCTGACCGGGCTGGTCAGTCAGGAGTTGCCCCAGCTGGAGCATCTCTTCGACACCCTGACCGAGGTTGATGTGCTGCACGCCAAGGTCGCATTGGCCCGCAAGCAGGGCGGGACCAAACCACGCTTTGGCGGCACGGCGTTTCGCCTGACCAGGGCCCGCCATCCGCTGTTGCTGGCCTCGGGTCAGGCGGTCGTGCCAGTCGATCTGCACATCCCCCAGGACAAGCTGGGACTGATTATCAGCGGCCCCAACACGGGCGGAAAGACCGCCGCCCTCAAAACCCTCGGCCTGCTGTGTCTGATGGCCCACAGCGGGCTGCTCATTCCGGCCGAAGAGGAGAGCCAACTGCCCTTCTTACACGGGGTGTTCAGCGATATCGGCGACCAGCAGTCGCTGGCGCACAGCCTTTCGACCTTTTCTGCCCATATCAAAAACGTGTCGGACATCCTCCGCGATGCGGTTCCGCCCGCCCTCATTGTCTTTGACGAACCGGGCGGCGGGACCGACCCGATTGAGGGCGGCGCCCTGGCCTGCGGTCTGCTCAGTCATCTGAAAGACCGGGGTATCTTCGTAGCCGCCTCAACTCATCTGACACCGGTCAAGCTGTTTGCCCTGGCCGATGGAGACTATCAGGTTGCGGCCGTCAACTTTGATCTGGAAACCCTCACCCCGCACTACGCCCTGGACTATGACACGGTCGGCCAGAGTCTGGGGCTGCCCATGGCTCGGCGGCTGGGTCTGTCGGAAGACGTGTGTCTGGCGGCCGAGGCGTCCCTGTCCCACGAAGCCCGCCAACTGTCCGAGGCCATGACCAAGCTGGAAACCTCACAGGCCGCGCTGGACACGGAGCGCGGCCGGGTGGCCGAGGAGTGGAAAAAAGCCGCCGCCCTGCGCAAAAAACACCGGGCTGTGCTGACCGAGGCTGAAGAGCACACACGCCGCATGTGGCAGGACGAGCTGGCCGAGGCCAAGACCCTGGTGCGCACTTTGCGCGAAGAAGGTCGCGCCCTGGTCGCCACCCTCCGCCGCCGGGCGACCGGTCCGCAGGCCGAGCGTCATAAGGCGCAGCGGAGCCTGGGCCAGTTCCTGCACGAACAACGGGGCACTATTGCGCGCAAGGAACACGCGCTGCACCCCGCCCAGAGCGACGGGCCGACACCGCCCCGGATCGGCGATCAGGTCGAAGCCCAGAACGGCAAGATTCGGGGCGAACTGATCGCCCTGAGCGGACAGCGGGCCCGCATTCGGAGCGGCGGATTGACCTTTGAGATGGCGCTTAACAAGGTCCGCAAGGCCGGCAAGGTCAAGCGCCAGCGCGCGATCCATGTCAATGTCCAACGCGCCGATACCGTCCAGCCGGAGGTCAACCTGCTGGGCTTACGGGTGCACGAAGCCCTGCCCCGTCTGGCCGAGTTTTTGGATCAAGCCATGCTGAACCGTCAGTCGTCGGTCCGCGTCGTCCACGGCTTTGGCAGCGGAGCCTTGCGCCGGGCAATCCAGGATTTTCTGTCTCAGTCTCCGTACTGCGCCTCGTATAACGAAGCTCCGCAAAACGAGGGCGGCGGCGGGGCGACGATCGTCAATCTGGCAGGTTGATCCATGACGCTGCGCCTGGCAACCCGAAATCTACTGGCCGAGCTGATCCTCGACGCCCTGGACAGTCCACGCGCCGCCACCGCAGTCCGCTGTCTGGCCGCCTACGCCCGGACCGGCAAACGCAGCCCGCCAGTGGTCAGCCCCGGACAGCTCCTGGCTCCCGCGCCGGCGGCCGAGCGAGAACAGGTTCGACGCTATTTGGAAGATCACAGCCTGTTGAGTTGGCGCAGGCGCGGTCCGGTCCGGCAGGTGACGCTGGCGTCGGAACTCGGGCCGGACTGGAGCCAGGTCGCGGCCAAGCTCCAGCGCTACGGCCACGCCCTCGCAGGCTGGCAGCCCCGGCCAGAACTCTCCGAACTCGATCTGGCCGTCCGCAAGGGGGTGCTGCTGTTTAACCAGCGACTCTTTTTTGAGGTCCACGAGGTATTGGAAGCCCAGTGGATACAAGAGGTCGATCCCGAGCGGCGCTTCCTGCAGGGACTGATTCAGATTGCGGTGGCGTTCTACCACCTCGGCAACCACAACCTGGGCGGGGCGCTATCGCTCCTGGACGACGGCCTGGACAAGATCAGGCCCCACGCCCCGACCTATCTGGGGCTGGAGCTGTCCGATTTCATTGTCGGCTTGGAGCGGTGCGGTGAGGAGATGAGATGGCTCGGTCCGCAGGGCCTGGAACGGTTTCAAGACGCCGACATCCCCAGCCTCCAGCACAGCGAATCCTGAGCTATTCCTCCTTCACGTAGTCCTGTAGCCAGCCCGCCTTGCGGCCACGCCTGACGAACTCGGCCACAGAGCGGCCGGCAATTTCAGAGAAGGCAATCGCGTCGTAGGTCTCGGGGTTATACATGCACGCCCGGTCCTGGTTCTCCATGAATCCCAGGCGGCTCAGCAACTGCTGAATCGAGGGCATGCGCAGCATTGCGGCCTCGGTCAGAATGCCGGTGCGTTTTGTGTCGGGGGCCGGTGCGTCCTCGCTGTCGGGCTTGCGAATCGCGGCCACTTTGTAGAGAGCCTCGACCTCATACCAGCCGCGTAGCCGGGCCCGGTCCCAGGCCACACAGACCAGATCCATACCCAGCGAGATTTCAACAATCCTGCCGCTATCAGGACCCTCGACGCGATACGCACCGCCCAGCGTGACGCGTTGCCGGTCGGGTAACACAACCTCGTCTCCAAGGTCGGGAAGCAATATCGGCATAGTGTGGTCTCCTTGTCTGCTCAGCCACCGCGGGGTGGCGTATGTCTGAATTCAAAATTCCTCCTGCATACGCAGAAACGAGGCAAAGCGGGGGACACCGGCCTGGGTGAAGCCCTGGTGCTTGAAACGAACCGTGCTGCCAACCGGCGGCGGACTGTCCCGCTCGGCATCGGAAAAGCCCGAGCCAATGGCAAACTGCACGCCGTTGGGGAGTTCGACCCGCAGGGAGCCGAGGCGACCGGCGTTCCGTCCCGAGCCGGGCAGGTGTTCGAGGACGAGCGCTCGGCCCTCTTGAAAGGTTTTGACTTTGAAGATGGCGGCGGAGCGCCCGGCAGTATAGGCAGACTCGGGCCGGCGCAGGATCAGCCCCTCTCCGCCCAGGGCTTCGACTTCGGCGAGTTTTTGGCGGAGGTGTTGCTCGTTCCGGCAGGTCTCGTGCTCGACGATAGACACCTGCGGGTTCGGGTGGGATTCAAACCACTCGCGGGCAAAGGCCAGGCGCCGCTCAAATCCGCCCTCGGCCTGGGGCGCATCAAAAATCATATACTGAACGGAGCGCCAGCCGTCGTGGGGTGTCTGGCGGCGCACGATGCTGGAGATTTCGGCGAACTGCTGCCGGCCGGTCCATAGCTCTCCGTCCAAAGCAACCGTTGGAAAATTTGCGGTAAACCAAGCCGGTACGGCAAAGGCATTGCCGGCCCGAGACACGAGCTGGCTCCCGGTCCAGTAGCCCCGAATGCCGTCCAGTTTCTCACTCATCCACCAGCCCCGGATGTCCATGCCCGGCTCCCAGCTCCGAGCCAGCATGACCGGGGCGGGCTGCGGCTCGGCAGGACCGGCGGCCGGGACGAGAAACAGGCAGGCAAAGCCCAGCAGCCACACACCGACAAAGAGGAAACGTGTCAACAGTCCACGCAGGGAAGGACGACACGTTTCCTCTTTAAGGCCGCTGGGAGCGATGTTTCGTTTTCTAGCCACTGACCACTAACCACTGACTACTAACCACTCACCACCGACACCCGGCTATCCGGGTCGGTGACTTCGAGCAGCTCGACCACATTCCCGTCCGGGTCGCGTCCATAGGTCGCCCGCAGGCCGTTTCCGGCTCCC
This sequence comes from Candidatus Binatota bacterium, assembly GCA_011523315.1. Classification (GTDB taxonomy): domain Bacteria; phylum Desulfobacterota; class Binatia; order Bin18; family Bin18; genus JAAXHF01. The sequence goes on along the minus strand of WTHE01000343.1, from coordinate 2,234 downwards.
TGGGGCGGACAGTGAAAGCGCATCCCGGCGGCTTTCAGGCGTGCGTACTCGTCCTCGATATCGCTCACCTCCAGGCACAGGTGGGTAATGCCGTGATCGCACACCGGCCGGTTTGGATCGCCCGCTTTGGGGCTTGGCGCGGCGTACTGAAACAGCTCCACACACGCGTTGCCGGCCCGCAGCATCACCACCTGGGCGGCCGAGTCGCGCAGGCCGGTGATGTTATCGACCACGGTGTTGCCGGCCTGCCACCCGAAATTGAACACCTCCTCAAAACCGAGGAGATCCTTGTAAAACCGGAGCGCACGTTCCATATCTCCGGTCGAAATCGCGGTGTGATGAATGCCTCGGATCATAGCCAGCCCTCCTTCACAGTGAATGATGATTTCTTCTCGCTCAGATGGTCGTCATCGTCCATTGTGTGATCAATCAGCTTCGATTGGCGACCTTGATAATCGACGTCTTCCAGACCTCGACCGCCGGCCGGTCGTTCAGATAGTAGGCCTGATAGAATGTCACCCACTCGTTCTCGCCCCGCTTCCACTTCTTGATCGGCGTACAGCGCAGCTCGACCTCATCGCCGACCCGGATCAGCTGGCGGGTCAGTATTGTGCTGCCGGTGTGAATCCAGAACGGCATCACAAACTGGTGCTGGACCACCATGCTGCCCTGGGCCATCAGCAGCCCCGGGTGGAGCGGCGGCGTCTCACCCTCGACATACAACGGCAGCCGGTCGTGGGTCAGATCACAATAAGTGTTCTGCTGAGCAGATTTGACCCGAAACTGGAAGGGCCGAAACGGCGTGTTGAGCGACATGCGCTGCCAGGTTCCCAGCTGCCGCTCGCCCTGCCAGTCCTGGGGCACGAGGGCGGCCAGGGGATCGGGTTCGGGCAGCGTGGCCGGCATATGGGTGCGCATCTCGATCAGTTCCTGGTTGTCGGCATTGGTGGCCTGAATCGAAAAGGCCGGGTCACCGGCGTCGCTCGTTTCCGGCCGGATATGGGACGTGACGTAGTCGTCGTCATAGGCCGGGGCCTTGAAGCGCAGGCTGAACCAGTGCCGTCCCAGCCAGCGCTCCCCGTAGCGCTCGACCAGGGGCCGGATCATCTGCCCATACACGATCGCCCCGCCGACGATGGAGCCCTTAAAGCCCATGGCCTGGGCGCCCTCGCGGCTATGCGCCTTGTTCTCGCCCTCGCGGGTGTTGCGGGTCTGGAAAACGTAGGGTTCAAAGACGGCGGATGTCGATGCGGATGTGCTCATGACCCTCCCCCTGACGCGGCTTTCCAAGCGGCACGAAAGACAATCGTGATAACAGACGGATGAAAGGAAATCACGATTGCCTTTATAGGAAGGCGTGTTCTGAGCGTCAAGGCGCGGGCGAGGCCGGGCCAGGACGATCAGTCCGCTCAAGAAGGGAAAAGGCTGGCTTTTCAACCCATCATCAGAATACGTCAAATACGACACACGACAATCTTGACATACGACAAAATTGACGTGGAATTGACGATGATCGTGGATCTCAGGAGTCTTAACATCCCTGTAGAAACCCATTACGAGATGAAAGCCAACCCTGGCGGCTCAATAGACCCCGAAGTGCTGCTCGATCTGCTCAAGAGTGAGCGCCTCGTTCTTGAGCAGGTGTTTGGGCTTGTCGAGGAGGGCGAGGAATAGGCGTAGCTCTCAGCCGTAATCGGTGAAGAGACGGACCGTCAGTCAGCCGCAAAACGCCGGATCGCTTCCAGCACGCCCTGGGCAACGGCACGCGGGCGCTCGGCAATGCCGTGGACATGCTCTTCTTGTCCACGTGGGTCGACCTCGGCAATCTTCGTGCCCTGGCTGACCCGAATGCCGTCTCTGGTCAGACCACGAATGATACCGGACACCTGGGCGCGCAGCTGGGTCTGTCCAACCCGTCCCAAGACCTGACCGGCCCGGACCTGGCGCCCCACGTCCAGAGCCGTCCGAAAAACGCCGTCGCTCGGTGCATACGTATAGCGCTCCCTGGCGTAGCCCTGAATCGCAATCGGCCGGCCGGTGTAGGCTTCGGCGCTGCCGCTGGTGCTAATGGAACAGGGGCTCGGCCCGCCGCTGGTGACCATTCCGCAGGCGAGGCCGTCCCCTGCGTCAACAGAGGCGGCCGACGACCGATAATGGGCACCGTCATGACCAGCGGCCGCGCCGACGCCTACACCGGTCTCCCGATCGCCGTACCGGGCTACGCCAAGGCGCTA
>WTHE01000220.1 GCA_011523315.1 Candidatus Binatota bacterium | reverse complement strand
GGCTATTCTATTTCGTCATCCGGTCACACTCACACCGGCAGTACTGAGCAGGGCTCATGGGCAGTTGATGACGCTGACAGAGCGAAGCCTCGCACTAGAGCAACGGGTGGGATGTCCTCTTGCGCCGCCATCGCTCCCATTCATCGCAGAAATCGAGTATGTACGCGACCCGGAAGACGCCGAAGGGTTGGCCCAGGATGTACGGCGCCGCTGGGGACTCGGAACGGGTCCCTTACCGCATCTGGTGTCGTTGTTCGAAGCCCGTGGCATTAGGGTTTTTGAATCGTTCCAGCGTGAAGATGATCCAGATTTCAATGGGTGTTCAGCGTTCGTGTCTTACTCTGCGGGATCGGGGTTGGATTTTCCCGTCGTCCTGCTAAATGGGAGCCATTGGGGAGAACGAAAGAGATTCACACTTTGTCATGAACTCGCTCATCTCATACTTCCGAGCTCGATGCACGACCTTCTACCAGAAGGTGTTCAGGAACGGCTTGCCGACTGGTTTGCAGGAGCGCTTCTCCTCCCTGCTACGAGACTACGTGATCAGCTTGGAAGAAAACGAAAAACACTCTCATGGTACGAACTGGCCGAAATAAAGGAGCAATTCGGGGCTAGCTACCAAGCGATAACATATCGCTGCCAACAGGCAGGCATCATCACGAGGGAAACTTTCCGGGGCTTGTTTGACGAGTATCGAAGGCTGGGCTGGCGGAAAGCCCCGTATCGAGAACACCTCGCGTTCCCACCGGAGCGTGAATCTTCGACGCGTCTAGCGCGTCTGGCGCTGCGAGGGATAACAGAGGGCATTCTTTCCCAGAGTGAGGCCGCGATATTCTTGAATACATCGGAAGAAGAATTCGTTCGTTGGATGCAGCCGCCCAACGCCTGAAGGTGAGCCGTCGGACCGGCCGGCCGCTCGGACCCATCTGACACGCGCCCTGGACTACGCCCAGCAGATGCACGGCCGTCCCTTCCAGGCGCACAGCGCACTGGCCCTGGGCGAGTTTCTGGCGCGGAGCGGTCAGGCCGACGATCAGCGTCCGGCGCGGGCGTATCTGAGCCAGGCGGCGGACTTGTGCGCCGCCCTTGAGCTGCCGGCCGACGGCGCGCGGGCGCGCAGCCTGCTGGCCGATGCGGCCCAATCGGCCTGAGTTTTGCCCGCCCCCCTTTTGGACCGGCGCGCCGTGCTGTAGTACAGTAGGGAAAAAGGGAGAGTTCTTTTTCCGGGAGGGTGCAAGATGGAGAATACCAGCATCACGCTGACCCGTTATCTGTTGATGCAGCAGCGCGAGCATCCGGGCGCGACCGGAGAGTTCTCCATGCTGTTGTCGCAAATCGCGTTTGCCGCCAAAACAATCTCCCGAGAACTCGGCCGGGCCGGCCTGGTCGACGTCTTGGGCGCCTCGGGCGAGATCAATATCCAGGGTGAAGTCCAACAAAAGCTCGACCAGATCAGCAACGGTGCCTTCCTGGCGGCCTTTGCCAACGGCCAGCTGGTATCCGAGATGGTCTCCGAGGAAATGGAGCATCCGACCCCAATCCAGGGCAATGAGGACAAAGGCAAATACGTCATTTTTGTCGATCCGCTTGACGGCTCGTCAAACCTGGATGTCAACGTGACGGTCGGCTCCATCTTTTCGGTCCACCGTCGCCCGGAGGGAATAAAGGGCACCGCGCTGGTGGACGCCCTGCATCTGCGCGGCCGGGGTCAGGTGGCGGCCGGCTATGCCCTGTACGGCCCCAGCACGACACTGGTCTACACCACCGGCCAGGGCGTGCACGGCTTCACCCTGGACCGCAGCATTGGCGACTTTCTGTTGTCCCACGAACATATTCGCATTCCAGAACGCGGTTCGACCTACAGCATCAACGAGGGCCGTCGCAACACCTGGTTCCCCCCGACCCGCGCCTACATCGACTATCTGCAAGAGACCGACACCCAGACCAAGCGGCCCTACTCGGGTCGCTATATCGGCTCCCTGGTGGCCGACTTTCACCGCACCCTGCTCAAAGGCGGCGTCTTCCTCTACCCGGCCGACCCCAAGAACGCCAGGGGTAAGCTGCGGCTCATGTACGAGGCCGCCCCGCTCGGCTTTGTGGCTGAACAGGCCGGCGGTCGGGCCAGCGACGGCACCCAGCCCATCCGCGACATCGTTCCCGACAGCCTCCATCAACGGACGCCGCTGATCATTGGCAGCGCCCAGGACGTGCAGACCGCAGAGTCATTTTACCACTGAGACCAAGCAAGACCGCGTCAGGCATGAACCCACACGCCGCCCTCAAAAAAAGACAGGCACTCGATTTCTTTATCACCCACCTGTGCCGCAGTGAGGTCAAGGATGCTATTGCCAAAGTGGTGCTTTTTGGCAGCCTGGCCCGGGGAGAGGGTCGGGCTGACAGCGATATCGATCTGTTGGTCTTTGCCACCGACAGGCTCGACAAGGTATCGGAAGCCTGCGCCGAAGCGTCGCTGTGTAGTGGTATCGAAAAGCAGGAAAGTGTGGAGCCCCTCATTCGGGATGCCGATACGCTTTTTTATACCGACTCGTATTTCCTGACCCGAGCGCTCCGGGAAGGGGAAGAGGTGTATAGCATGGCAGAGGATGAGTTGGCCCGAAAAGGGGCACACAACGCCCTGCGGCTGGCCGAGGAATATATCGAACTCGCCCGCTATGATCTCGAAGGCGAGCAGTTGCGTGGAACGGTCGATGCGGGCTACAACGCTGCGGAATTATGTGTCAAGGGGCTCTTGATTCTGAACCAACAGCCATTGCCGCGTACGCACGGTGGTCTCGTGCAAAAATTTGGCGAAATGTATGTACAGACGGCTAAGGTCGAACGAAAACTGGGACGAGGGCTGAATCAGGCGCTCCAGTTCCGCAACAGCGCACGGTACGATGCCCACGCCGCAGTCACCACCCGACAGGCCCGGCAAACGCTCATCCTGGCTGAGGAGTTACGCGCGGTGCTGCAAGCCTTGTTAGCAGCCTGAGTGTTTGCCTCAGCCGTTCTTGTCCGTATTCGATATCCGAAGGGAGGTAGTCATATGACCGAACGTGTTCGTGAGATTCTGAGTTGGTATGAGGGCGACAATCCGGGCACCCGCGCCAACATTGCCCGTCTGCTCAACAGCGGCCGCCTGGCCGGCACCGGCAGACTGGTCATCCTGCCGGTCGATCAGGGCTTCGAGCATGGTCCGGCGCGCAGCTTTGCCCCGAATCCGTCCGGTTATGATCCCGACTACCATTTCCAGCTCGCGCTCGACGCCGGCTGTAACGCCTATGCCGCGCCGTTGGGATTCATCGAAGCCGGGGCCGATACCTTTCTGGACCGGATTCCGACTATTCTCAAGCTCAACAACCACGACGTGCTGCACGACGAAAAAGACCCCCTGTCGGCCGTGACCAGCAGCGTCGATGACGCCCTGCGGCTGGGTTGTGCCGCTGTCGGCTTCACCATCTACCCCGGCTCGTCGGCAGCCCAGACCATGTATGAGCAGCTGCGCGAGATCACTAAGGAAGCCAAAGCCAAGGGGCTGGCCGTTGTGGTGTGGTCCTACCCGCGGGGCAGCGACCTGAGCAAGGCCGGGGAGACTGCGGTGGACGTGGTCGCCTACGCGGCCCAGATTGCGGCTCAGCTCGGAGCGCACATCATCAAGGTCAAGCCGCCCTCGGCCCACATCGAGCTGGCCGACGCCCAAAAAGCCTACCAGCGCTACCACGTGCCGATCGACACCCTGGCCGAGCGTATCCGGCATGTGGTCCAGAGCGCGTTCAACAGCAAACGGATTGTGATCTTCTCGGGCGGACCGGCCAAGGGCGACGAGGAATTCTTCGGCGAGGTCCGGGCGATCCGTGACGGCGGCGGGTTTGGCTCGATTATCGGCCGCAACTCCTTCCAACGCACCAAAGAGGACGGGCTCAGATTCCTCGATACGGTCATGAGTATCTACGAGGGCTCTCTGCAGTAGGCGCCACCGGGTTCGGGACGGGTCTTTCCCGCTCCGAGCCGCTCCGGCTCAGCGCGTATCGGCATAAAACGTCTTCAGGTAGCGCGGCGACACGCCGATGAAATACAAGAAGCGCAGCAGCCACATCAGCACGATGGTCCGCGCAATGCCGTCGCGCTGCCAGCGCCGGGCCGAGGTCACCACCCGCTCGCGCAGACAGGCCAGCTCGCCCCGCCGTTTGAGCCGATAGCTCAGCTCCAGATCCTCCATCAGTTCGGCCTCCCGATAGCCGCCCAGTTCCAGGAAGGTCCGGCTGCGCACGAAAATAGCCTGATCGCCGGTCGCAATCCGTGACAGGCGTGAGCGGAGGTTCATGAATGTCTCAACCAGCCGGAACAGCCAGCCCTCGGCGTCGAGCCGCACGTCAAAGCGACCGCCCACGACCCGGGGGTTGCGGAGCGCGTCTTTGAGCAGAGCCGGAAAGCCAGGCGGCAACACCGTATCGGCGTGCAGAAACAGCAACACCTGACCGCTCGCCGCCCGAGCCCCGGCATTCATCTGTGTGGCCCGTCCCCGTCCTGCCGACAGCACCAGGTCAGCCTGAGGACGGGCCAGCTCAGGGGTGCCGTCGTCGCTTCCACCGTCCACCACAATCACCTCACAGCTGCCGCTGCTCCGCAACCGGCGCAGGGTTTCGCCAATGGTCGCCGCCTCGTTCAAGGTAGGGATGATGATCGAGATGTCCATTAGCCGCCAAGCCGCAGAAAGGCGATGTTCAGATCGTGCAGAAAGGCTTTTTCCTGATCTGGGCCGAGATCCTGAAAGCGGACATCCAGCACGGTCCGCTGGTTGACGACCCTGAGCGGGCCGGAGGGCTCGACCGGACGGGCGCGCAGTTCAACCCGACCCTGACCGGGCAGGCTGGCGTGAAAGCGCGCCTCGGCGTCGGTGTATTCTTGCTGATACGGGATGTGTTTGCGGCTCAGCAGAGCGTCCAGCCGGCTCACCACCTCGGCATAGGCAAAGCCCAGATCCCAGCGTGTCTCGGTCATCATGGCCTCCAGGCGTAGCGGAACACCGTCCACAGAATCTTATAGCCGGCCATGAGCGTCCCTCTGAGCGTTCCGCTGACTTTTGAGACCCCAATGCGCCGGCGGTAGCGAACCGGGACCTCGGTGATGCGCAGCCCTTTTTGAATGGCCTTGATCTGCATCTCAACCGTCCAGCCATAGGTGCGGTCCGTCATCCCCAGTTCCAGCAGGGACCGAAAACGCACAGCTCGAAAGGGCCCCAGATCAGTATAGCGAAAGCCGTATACCAGCCGAATCAAAGCGGTGGCCAGACTATTGCCGAAGCGGGCGTGCGGCAGCAGGGCGCCGGGCTGGGCCTGCCCCGTGGTACGTGAGCCAATCACCATGTCGTAGTTCCCAGAGACGATGGGGGCGACCACGGCGAGTAGCTCATCCGGATGGTCGCTATAATCGCCGTCGACAAAGACGACAATATCCGGCGGGTCGGCCCTGAGGTGGTCAATGCCGGCCAGACACGCCCAGCCGTACCCCCGCCGCGCCTCGTGCAGCACGCGCGCGCCGCCGGCCCGAGCGACCTCGGCCGTCCTGTCTGACGAGCCGTTATCAACAACCACAACCTCTTCCAGCCTCTCATGGGGCAGGTCGGCCAGCACCCGCGGCAGGGAGCGCTCTTCATTGAGGGCCGGAATGATGACGGCAAGCCGCGGAGAAGTCTGTGGCATGGCTCAGGATCCGAGCGCGAAACTGACCACGACTGGTGTGCCATCGGGCGGAAGCTGGTCAGCATCGGCCACAAAGCGCGCCGGCTGGCCGATGTAGTCGGCAATGCTCAGGGCGCCGTTGCCCACCTTGCCGCTCGGGCAGCTGTACAGGCAGACCAGACAGCCCGGACGGGGGGCAAAGGGGATATGGTTGAACCAGCGGTCTCGATTCCCGCCAAAGCGGGGACTGAGGGCGGCGTCCTTGAAGACCCGCTCAAGCGGGAGACCGGCCGGATTGTCCTGCCAGGAGACACGAATGGCGAGCCGGCTGCCGCTCAGCGTCCGGTGCGAGGCGGGGTGGGTGTGGCGCTCAGTCCAAGCCGCCATGGGCAGGCTTTTGCCCGCTTGGGCTCCCAGCCGTAACAGCGCGGCGTGGAAATCGAGGTCATCGACCGGGGTCTGGATCAGAGCGTGGGGAGACGTGCCGCCCTGCCACACCAGGAAGTGATAGCGCGCCTGGGGTCCTTGGGCGGCGTTAAAACGCCGGGGAAAAATACGGCCCGAGACCAGCACTTGGCCTTTTTCCTCAACAAGCCCCGCCACCGCCTGACTCGGCCCGTCAGCCGTGCCTCCCCAACCGGCCAGCCCGAACAGCAGCAGACCCACCAGCGCTCCGCAGCGCCACCCGCGCCGTGTATTCCTCGTCCAACTCATTGCCTCAGCTCTCGCGCCCTCCTGCCATACTCCCCCTGCCACCATTCCCAGGCCAGCATCCCATAGAACGGCACATACTCCAACCAGACATGGAAGGTTTCCAGCCGTCCTCTGTACAGAAAATAAAATGACACATAATACAGGCTCAGCAAACCGGATAGCAGCAGCCACGAACGGAGCGGGAAAACCGCCAGAAAGGGCACCAGACAAACGAAGTACCACGGGTTGCCAACCGGACTGAGCAGAAACAGCAGGCCCAGCAG
>WTHE01000592.1 GCA_011523315.1 Candidatus Binatota bacterium | reverse complement strand
ATGAGATACTGGCCTCCCATGGAATCCCTAGCGACACTCTCCGAAATGATGATTTTAGGAAGTTTTTCGCTAACCGCGCAGAGAATCTGATTCGGGGGATTGAGTCAGCTATGGGCAAGAATGTGGTCCGCGAAGATGGGCAGTTTTCTCTGGAAATCTGAGCTGGCCGCCTCCTGAGCGTTCCGGCCGGGGTCTCGCATGGCGTACGCCACTACCATCCGCTCCGAGCGTTTTGTGTTTGCCGACCTGCGCGAGGTGCTGGCCAAGGCCAATGAGGATAAGTCGGGTGATCGTCTGGCCGGGATCGCGGCGCGGTCCGAGCAGGAACGGGTCGCCGCAAAATGGGTCCTGGCCGACATTCCCGTGTCAGACATTTTGGCCCAGCCGCTGATTGATCCCGACCAGGACGCGGTCAGCCACCTGCTGCTGGACAGCCTGGATCACACGGCTTTTCAAGAGCTGGCCCATTTAACCGTGGGTGAGTTTCGGGAATACCTGCTGGACGAGGCCATCGGTCAGGAAGAGCTCGGACGGCTGCACTGGGCGATCCCGCCTGAGGTCGCGGCGGCGGTGGCCAAACTGATGAGCAATAAGGACCTGGTGCTGGCTGCGGCTAAAATCCGGACCGTCACCCGCTGTCGCAACACTATGGGCCAGGCCGGGGTGCTGGGCATCCGTCTTCAGCCCAACCATCCCAGCGACGACCTGGGCGGGATTCTGCTGTCAGCTGTGGACGGCCTGCTGTTCGGCTGCGGGGATGCGGTCATCGGCGTCAACCCGGCCACCGAGTCGGTCGAAAGCGTGTCGGCCATCCTGCACGGCCTGGACCGACTGATCGAGACCTATCAGATTCCGACCCAGGCCTGCTGCCTGGCCCATATCAGCACCCAGCTGGCCAGCCTGGAGATCGGCGCGCCGGTCGATCTGCTGTTCCAGTCGATCGCCGGGACCGAGGCGGCTAACGCCAGCTTCGGCATTACGCTCGAGCTGCTGCGCGAAGGCCGGCAACGGGTACTGGAGCAGCATCGTGGGCGGGAGGTGGAGTGGGTCGGAAATAATGTGATGTATTTTGAGACCGGCCAGGGCAGCGCCTTGTCGGCCGACGCCCACCACGGGGTCGATCAGCTGAGCCTGGAAGCCCGGACGTATGGGCTGGCGCGGGTGTTTGAACCCTTTCTGGTCAACAGCGTGGTGGGCTTTATCGGCCCCGAATACCTGGCCGACGAGCGCCAGATCGTTCGCGCCGGGCTGGAAGACCACTTCATGGGCAAGCTGCTCGGTCTGCCGATGGGCTGCGACGTGTGCTACACCAACCATGCGGACGCCGACCAGAACTCGGCCGATAATCTGCTGCTGCTGTTGGCTGCGGCCGGCTGCAACTATTTCATGGGCGTGCCGGGCGCAGACGACATCATGCTCAACTATCAATCGACCAGTTTTCATGACGCCCTCGGCGTGCGGCGCCTGTTTCAACTCAGTCCCGCCCCGGAGTTTCTGGCCTGGCTTGAGCGGACCGGCATCTTTCTCCACGGCCAGCCCGTTCAGACCGACAGCCCGATCCGTCGCCAGCTCGTCCACAGCGTGCGGGCGATTGAGGACGGGCTGGGGGCGCGCGGCGCGCTATGAAACCTCCGGCTCAGGCCGACTCCGACCGGGCGGCCGATCTCATCCGCGCCGTCCGCCAGCGGACACCTGCCCGCATCCTGATCGGCCGGGCCGGACCCGCCTATCGGACCCACACCCAGCTGGCTCTGCGCCGCGACCACGCAGCAGCGCTTGACGCGGTCCAGGCCGATCTTGATCTGGCCCGCGACTTTGCTCCCGACCTGGTCAAGCGCTGGGGACTGTTTCTGGTAACGACCCGCGTGGAGAGCAAAACCGACTACCTGCTGCGGCCGGATTTGGGGCGACGGTTGAGCCCGCCCGCTCGTCAGCTCATACAGGAGCGCTGTCCACGCCGGGCTGATGTCCAAGTCGCCATTGGCGACGGTTTGTCAGTCGCTGCGGTCAAGGCTCAGGTGCCGGCGCTTGTGGACGAGCTGGCTCGGGAGGCTGGCGAGCGGGGCTGGCGCTTTGGTCAGCCGTTTGTGATTCGTCACTGTCGGGTGGGGGTGCTGAACGATATCGGTGAGCTGCTGGAGCCCGAGGTGGTGGTGTTGCTGATTGGTGAGCGCCCCGGACTGGCCACGGCCCAGAGTCTGTCGGCCTATATGGCCTATCAGCCGCGGGCCGGCCATACCGACGCGGAGCGGAATCTCATCTCGAACATCCACCACCGGGGGGTGACGCCCGCAGCTGCGGCCGTCCGTGTTCTGCGGCTGGTGGAGCGGCTGCGACGCCTGCGATGCAGCGGAGTTGAGGTCAAGGAACAGCTCGATGAAGCCGCACGTCTCGGGCCGACGAGCTGAGGCATACGGCTGAGAAAGGGGGGAGGAGTGGAGAAGACACAACAGGCCCAGCCGGAATCAGGAACAGCCCAGGAGCTGCTGCTGTGTCCCATCTGCAACCTGTACGCCGCCCGGCTGTGCAGGGGGAAGTTGCAGTGTCGAAACTGCGGGTTCATCGAATCGTGACATGACTGCTGATCCTCCGGCGGAGGATAGCCAAGCTTGAGGAGAATATGATGGCTCAGCCCTTTCGGGAAGTACTGCGCGAGGCCGCCGGTTCGGTATGGGAGGCGATCTTTGCCCATCCTTTTGTGACACAGCTGGGCGACGGGACGCTGGACCGCCAGCGCTTTCTGTTTTTTGTCCGCCAGGACGCCCTGTACCTCCAGGACTTCGCCCGTGTCCTGTGCCTGGGCGGGGCCAGGGCCGACACCCTGGACACCCTCGACATGTTTGCCGAGCACGCGGCGACCGTGGTACGGGTCGAGCGCAGCCTGCATACCGGCTGGAGCGAGAAGCTGGGCATCTCCTCCGACGAGCTGTCCCGCACCGTCCGGGCGCCCGTCACCCAGGCCTACACCCGGCATATGCTGGCCGTTGCCCAGGCTGGCAGCCTGGCCGAAATCGTGGCGGTTGTCCTGCCCTGCTACTGGATCTATTGGGAGGTCGGCCAGCGGCTCAAAGACCGGCTGCCCGCCGAGCCGCTGTACGCCGAGTGGATTCGGGCCTATAGCGCCGAGGGCTTCGGGGCGCACGTGGAGCAGCAGCTGGGGCTGATTGACCGCCTGGCCGCCGAGTGTGGGACGGCCGAGCGCGAGCGGCTGATCGAACACTTTGTCGACAGCAGCCGCTACGAGTACCTGTTCTGGGATCAGGCCTACCGGCAGGAACAGTGGCCGGTATAGACACGGTGTCCCGGGAGCCCCGGGACGGGGCCCCCGGCGGGCCGCTTATTTGGCGGCGAGCTGGGCCTCGGAGGCGGGCTCGGCCGTGACCGGCACGCCCTCCTGCTGGAGTTCCGGCATGACCTCAGAGGCAAACAGCTTCATGCTGCGCTCGGTCAGTTCGGGCGGCATGCCACCATAGCTGAACACCGAGATCAGATGATCGAAGTCCACCTTGTCGCGCATGGCGTAGATCTGCTCCAGGCACTGATCCGGCGTGCCCGCGACCTGGAGATTGACGAAGCCCTCGACCGCCTGGTCCGGGGTGGTGGTCTTGGCGTTGTCGGCGATCACGCCGTAGTGCTCATAGCCCTTGACGTTCTTGAGATGTCCGTCGGAGAAGTTGTAGTGGGCGTCGGCCGAGGCCCAGTAGCCGCCCATGTAGTCAAACGCGCCCTGGCGAGCCTCCTTCTCGGTCTCGCCGACATACACGAAGCTGGACACAATCGGTTTGACCGGCTCGTGACCTGCGGCGCGGATGATCTTGTCGTGGCGCTCGACATCCTTGGCCACCGCGTCCCAGCCGTGCAGGGGAATGGCGACCAGCACGCCCAGGCCCAGCTTGGCCATGCGCTCGGCCGTATCGGGGCTGACGGCCGCGCCGTACAGCCGGCGTTCGGGATGCGAGAAGGGCCGCGGCCGAATGCTCGTCTCTGGAATCTGAAAGTATTTGCCTTCGTGCGAGAAGCGCTCGTTTGACAGGGCTTTGACCACGACCTCGGCGGTCTCGACAAAACGCTCGCGCGACTCTTCCATGGGTACGCGAAAGCCGTTGTACTCGACCGAGGCCGCGCCGCGTCCAAAGCCGACGATGATGCGGCCCTTGGACAGAATATCGAGCATCGCAATCTGCTCGGCGGCCCGCACCGGGTCGTGCCAGGGCAGGACGATGACCATCGTGCCCAGCTCGATCTTGGTCGTGCGACCGGCCATATAGGTCAGGAACTGCACCACGTCCGGCACCATGGTGTAGGGGGTAAAGTGGTGCTCAACGCTCCACAGCGAGTCAAAGCCCAGGGCCTCGGCCTGGTCGGCCAGACGCAGGTCGTTCTGGTAGACCTCATAGTCCGACCACTTGTTGTTTGAGTTCTGCATAAAGACAGACATCCCGACTTTCATGGTGCACCTCCTTTAGGGTAGATCGTGTCGGCCCAACTGTTCTTTCTTCTTGCCCTTCTTCTCGCCTTTCTTCTCGCCCCTTTTGCGGCAAAAAGCAAGCGAAGCAGCGAACCGGTCCGAGGCCGAGTGGACGCAGCCCGGTTGGGGCTCTAGGATGCACCAGGAAAAGGAGGTGTGCCATGTCTGAAGTCACGTTCGCCCACCACACCGCAGCGGTCAACAATGTCCAACTCCACTATGTGACAGCCGGGCAGGGAGACCCGGTCGTCCTGCTCCACGGCTGGCCCGAGACCTGGTATCAGTGGCGAAAAATCATTCCTGCCCTGGCCCAGCGCTACACCGTCATCGCGCCCGATATGCGCGGCCTGGGCGACTCGTCAAAGCCATTGGTCGGCTATGACAAACGCACGGTTGCCGACGATATCTACCAGCTCGTCCGCCGGCTCGGTTTTGAGCGGATTTTTCTGGTCGGCCACGACTGGGGTGGGCCGGTCGCCTACGCCTATGCCTGCGCCCACCGCCAGGATGTCCGGCGGCTGGTGATTCTCGATGTGCCGATTCCGGGCGCCGGGCTGGAAAAGATTCCCCAGGCGTCCCGGCGGGGCGGGCTGTGGCATATCTCTTTTCACGGTGTGCCGGACCTGCCCGAGCAGCTGATTGCGGGCCGGGAGCGCCTGTATCTGTCCTGGTTTTACCGCACGGCCTACAACCCGAGTGCCATCAGCGAGGCAGACATTGACGAGTATGTCCGCTGCTACGCCTCACCGGGCGGCATGCGGGCCGGCTTCGAGTATTACCGGGCCATCTGGGACGACGTTGACCATAATACGGAAAACGCCAGGACCAAGCTGACCATGCCGGTCCTGGCCATGGGCGGCAAATACAGCTTTGGCAAGCAGACCAAACGCTCGCTCGAAGCCCTGGCCGAGGATGTCCGAGGCGAGGAGATTGACGAGTGCGGGCACTGGGTGGCCGAGGAGCAGCCGGAGTATCTGACCCAAAAGCTGCTGCGCTTTTTTGCCGAGGAGGGCTGAGCGGGCCGAGAGCTCACAGCCCGGCTCCCAGCCGGAACGAGAAGGAATCATGATGATACGGCGTCTCCTCGTTCCGGCTGTCATGGGGGTCTGTCTTGTCCCCATGCTTACGGGGGGATGGTTTATGCTCCAGCCTCCAGCAGCACTCGAAATCGCGAGTCAGGAGCACTGTGTGTTGTCTCAAAAACGTGGCTGTCTAGGATAACTCAGCCAGCAGTATCTTAGCCTCTTTGAGATCCCTGGTGTCGAACCCCTCATTGAACCATCCGTAAGTCTCGGCCAGCAGCTCCCGGGCCTCTGTTTTTTTATCCTGTTGGTGCCACAGCCGGCTTAGGCTGGTCGCCGCCCGTAGCTCCAGTAACTTTGCCTCCTGACCTCGGGCGACCTTAAGAGCCTGCTGAAAGCATCTTTCGGCCTCTGTCTCGTGCTTATTTTTGCCTTTTGCCCTCTCGACTATGCTGAGGACAGACTTTTGTTCCGGTCTGTAGATCGCAGCGTGGGAACCGCTTTTGTCTTCCTGGCCAAGCAGGAGTTCTCCCTTAAGCCGATGGATCTCTGCCTCTAAGAAATGCTCTCCACTGTGATCCATAGCATCCGCCGCCCCGTCCCATGCTCTCAGTCCTTCTTCCATTCGCCCTACTTTCGCGCAGGCCTCAGCCATTATGGCAGGGAATACCAGTTGTAGTAGGCCTGCTCCTAGCGATTGCGAGGCGTCTATCGCCCGGCGAATCTGAGTAATTCCCTCTTCTCCTTGTCCTTGTTGTGCGAGCGCCCAGCCTCTCAGTATATTTCCTCCGGCTAAATACAGTGGGAAGCCATACTCCTCAGAGAGCGCGATCGCAGCCTCTGCTCGTTCTCGTGCTGCCTGTGTCTCTCGGCGGAGCCAATGGATCAGGGCAGCATGAAAAAGAGTGAAAGCCAGGCTATAAGGCTGCGAGAGGTCCTGAGCTATGATAAGGGCCTCCTCGATCTTCTTCAAAGCTTGCTCAGGATACCCTCCATATCCTAAAATTTGTGCCAGATGGGAGAGGCAACCCACCTCAGGATTAATGACAGAGTAATGACCAGGATGGGAGTTATACAAGATAATCCCCTGCTCCAGATGCGTTCGCGCACGGGTCATATTGCCAAGATA
This sequence comes from Candidatus Binatota bacterium, assembly GCA_011523315.1. Lineage (GTDB taxonomy): Bacteria > Desulfobacterota > Binatia > Bin18 > Bin18 > JAAXHF01. The sequence continues at coordinate 47 of WTHE01000592.1, read as the reverse complement.
AAAGAGAGTTATCCCTAGTGCATAACGAGCTCCCAGGAAGAGTTTCG
>WTHE01000644.1:4040-6701 GCA_011523315.1 Candidatus Binatota bacterium | reverse complement strand
GCCCGCATGGAGCCGGAGCGTCCCATCGCCACCACCGAGGCGGCGTTCCTGCGGGTAGACCCGTCGGGGACGGTCACCGCCATGTTCAGCGTTGCCCCTCAGGGCCAGGGACATGAGACCGCCCTGGCCCAGCTCATCGGTGACGCCCTGGGCGTCAGGTTTGAGGATATCCGTATCATCTGTGGCGACACCGCCCTGGCCCCGCACGGCACCGGCACGTATGCCAGCCGCAGCGCGGTCATTGCCGGCGGAGCGGCAATCCGAGCCGGTCAGGCACTCAAGGAAAAGGCCCTCCAGATTGCCGGGCACATGATGGAGAGCAATCCGTCCGCCCTCGATATCCAGGACGGGCAGGTCCTCATCAAGGCCAAGGCGGACCGGCGCCTGCCCTTTCGGGAAGTGGCCAGAGCCGCCTACGGCGGCCTGCGCCGTCTGCCCAAAGACATGGAACCCGGGCTTGAGGTGACCCGTTTTTATGACCCATATTTCGGGACCGCCTCGAACGCCACCCACGTGGCGGTCGTTGAGGTCGACCGAGACACCTACCAGGTCACGATCGAGCGCTACATTGTGGTCGAAGACTGTGGGCGGATCATCAACCCCATGATCGTTGACGGCCAGGTGCGGGGCGGCGTAGCCCAGGGCATCGGCGCAGCCCTGTACGAGGAGGTCGTGTACGACGAAGCGGGTCAGCTGCTGACCGGCTCCCTGGTCGACTATCTCGTGCCCACCGCCTCAGAACTGCCACCGGTCGAGGTCTACCATATCGAAACGCCCTCCCCGACCACCTTGGGCGGCTTTCGGGGGATGGGTGAAGGCGGGACGATCGGCGCTCCGGCCGCCCTGGCCAACGCCGTCTCGGACGCCCTTGCCCCGCTGGGAATTGAGATACACGAGCTGCCGATCACCCCGCAGCGCCTGTTTGAGCTGGTGCGTGCGGCGAACAGCAGACCGGCTCAGTAGCCCGAACTGAATATGGCTTCAGAGGAAATCTGCCCCAGGAGTTTCGCGCCGAAACCGGTCGCATTCTCTCTCGGTGGGGCGATGCCGGCTGGGGACAGCTTGTGGCGGACGATAAGACTCGGGGGCATTTTCGGGACGAACTGGTCGAGGCTGTAGCAGAGATGCTGCGGGATCGCTGGCAACCGGACCCGCCGCCCGAATGGCTTACCTGCGTTCCGTCCCAAAATCACCCTGATCTGGTTCCTGACTTTGCCCGAAGACTGGCAACGGCGTTGCAGCTCCCCTTCATGCCCATCGTGACCAAGACCAGACACAATGAACCACAGAAGGCGCAACAGAACAGGTTCCATCAATGCCAGAATCTGGATGGTGTATTCCAAATCGAGGGTACGGTCGCAGAAGGGCCAGCGCTTCTGCTGGATGACATTGTCGATTCCGGATGGACGATGACCGTCATCGCGGCGTTACTCAGACAAGCTGGCAGCGGTCCGGTTTGGCCCGTTGCCTTGGCGACAGCAAGCGCAGGAGGCTGAAATGCAGCTGGATAGTCAGGCTCAAACTGTTTTGCTGTTGACGGTACCGTTCGGGAAATCGGGCACTGCGGAGGCAAAACCTCTGTCGACCAGAGAATGGGCGCGGTTTGCAATCTGGCTCAGGGACCATGATCTGAAGCCCTCTTCTCTCCTGGAAGCTACCCTGGAGGATTTTCTATCGGACTGGACAGACCCAGCGATCACACCGGCCCGGCTGGAAAGTTTGCTTGGTCGGGGTGCTCTGTTAGGCTTTCTCTTCGAGAAATGGCAACGCGCTGGACTATGGGTTATCGCGCGATCTGATCCTGACTACCCGGACCGGCTGAAACGCAGACTCAAGTTTGAAGCACCCCCCATCCTCTTCGGTTGCGGCAACAAGAAGCTCTTGGAAAAGGGCGGGATCGCGGTAGTCGGGTCGCGCAATGCGGCCGAGAAGGATCTTGCCTACACAAACAGCCTGGGTGCTGAAGCCGCCGCTCAGGGCTACTCGATCGTGTCCGGCGGGGCGCGGGGCGTGGACCAGAGTGCAATGCTGGGCGCTCTGGAGCATGAGGGAACTGCTGTTGGAGTTTTGGCTGACAGTCTCCTACGCTCGGCAACCTCAGCAAAATATCGCAAATACCTTATGACCGGCGATTTGGCTCTGGTTTCGCCGTTTAACCCCGAGGCAGGGTTCAATGTAGGCAACGCGATGGCTCGCAATCGTTCCATCTATTGCCTCGCCGATATCGCCGTAGTCATAAGCAGTGCCCCCAATAAGGGAGGAACGTGGAACGGCGCCATCGAAGACCTGAAAGCGGGGTGGGTGCCGCTCTGGGTCAGACAAAGCACTGAAGAAAAGTCGGGCAATCTCGAATTGATTGAGCGCGGAGGGCGCCGTCTGCCGGATGATCTTTCCAAACTGAGTGTCCTGTTCGATGATTCTTCGGTAAATGGGGCAGCGGTTCCGTCCTCACCACCGGTAATGGAGGAATCCCCTACTGCCGCGAAGCAATCCGCTATTCCGAAGGAACTGGGTTTGTACGAGTTGTTCTTTCACCGTTTTGGCGAGTTGGCGTCTAGCCAAGTACTCAGCCCAGCTGAAATAAGCGAGCAACTCAAGATCGAGAAGACTCAAACCGACACTTGGCTGAAACGAGGCACCAGCCAAGGGAAGATCGAGAAG
>WTHE01000644.1:0-3940 GCA_011523315.1 Candidatus Binatota bacterium | reverse complement strand
CGCTGGCGGCTGAGGAGTCTCCCGCTTCCGCGCATCAACTCAGCATTCCGAAGGAACTGCACCTCTACGATTTGTTCCTCCATCGTTTTGGCGACCTGGCGTCCAGTACACCGCTTAGCCCAGCCGAAATAAGCGAGCAGCTCAAAGTCAAGAAGACTCAAACCAACGCCTGGCTGAAACAGGGCATCAGGGAAAAGAAAATTGATAAGCTAAATAAGCCGGTTCGCTACCAATTGCGGAAGGACCAGTTTCTTCCATTTGCTGCTCAGGACCAAGCCAAATGTGTTCCTGCCAGTTCCAGCGGCTCGTAGGTCGCTCATCCGCCAGCCCACTGGGACTCAATACCGGTGACATTGCTATAGAGCGCGCACGACGAAGGTCTCAACCTTCGGGAGCTGACTTTCCGTCGAGCGCTACAGCTTTTTGTCCAGATAGAACCGCATGTACTCGCTGCTGGTTTCAATCTGCCCGGCAAAAGAGCTGAGCACGGTTTCCAACTCCTGCATCTGAAACGGCCGTCCCAGACAGGCCTCCAGCGTCTGGCGACGAATCAGGCACTCGGTCTGGGTCTCAATCCGGATATAGGCCGTGTGGTCTTCGATGCGAATGTCTCGGTCAGGATTGTCCTGATGGATGGCCTCAACAGCCGCGTCGGCGATTTCTCCGGCGCTCAGGACCGGGCCAACCGTGTTCTTGCCGGTTTCAGCGCTCATAGGCCGCTCACACCCCAACCCGCCGGGGTTCAATACCGGCGACATCGACATACACCTCGCCAGCCTCGATTTTGACCGGATAGCGCGCCAGCTCGCAGTCATCGGGATTGATGCCTCTGCCGGTGAGCACATCGAACTCCCAGCGGTGTGAGTTGCAGATCAGCACCCGCCGTCCGTCAAATTCCCCGGCCGACAGCGGAAAACTCTGATGCGGACACTCGCCCTGGATGGCGATCAGCTCGCCATCTCTGGGATGGACCAGGACAATCGTGTGTCCGTCAACCTCGAACTCGGCGAGGTCACCCTCCCAGACCTCATCGGCTCGACACACTCGGGTAAACGCCATGGTCTTTCACCACGCTTCAGGACAGCCCGATCTCCAGGCTGGACACACAGGCGTGGAGCGCGCCTTTTGCCGTGTCCGCCGCCTGTGGACTGTCGGGCAGCGCCCGGCAGTAGGCTTCAATCGCCTGTTCTGCCGGGCCGAGCCACTTCTCGACCCAGCCACGCATCACCGCCATATTGTCGGACTGTTGGGCGGCAAACCGCACCAGGGCGGTACTCCAGGTCCGCGAACGCTGGACATCGCGGTACTCTGAATCGGCAATCAGGCCCAGCAGGCTATCGTCGTGAGCCCGCGCCGTTTCGGCCAGCTGGCGCACCACCGCCTCATCGAGGGCGGGCTTGGCCACAAGATTCAGAGCCACAAAGCTCTCACCCCAGTCGTAGGCAACCAGGACGCGTTCCATCAGCCGCCGAAACCCTTGCCAGGCCGCATCGTTCTCCCAGCGCTGGCGTTCCGCGCTGCCGAAGCCCTTGTCTGGATAGGTCTGCCCGAGTTCGGCCGTGCGGTAGGCAATGTGGGACACACACCGCATGGCGTCGGCAGCCTGGTACAGGGCGCAGTTCCGAATCGTGCTGGAAGGGACAATCTGGACCAGATAGTGGGAGGCCATCTGCACGGTATGGAAGACATAGCGCGCCGGACTGTACAGACGCGCCAGCACGTCCACCCAGGCCGGATCGAGACCGGCGTCGTAGTGCCGCTCGTTGTGTTGGTCAAGCAGGCCCTCAACGTAGGTCTCCTGCTGGTCCTGTACGGCATTATACGCCCGGTAGGTCATCTCATCCGGGTCACGGAAGGCCTCCCAGTCACAGCCCCGCAACGGAGAGGCGTGCCGGTAGCGCTTGAACCAGGCGGACAGCGGGATATTGGGGCCCAGCTCGAACGGTGACTCGGCCTGCGTGGCGTTATACATGAGATTGGTCGAGACAATCTCATACTCGCTCGGACGCCGCCGCCGGTCGGCCAGATGACTCCAGGTTCGGAGCGGCTTGAGGGGTTCTTTACTCATAGTACAGTTCGATACTGCTCATCGGGCCGAGGCCGGCCTGGGCGACGGTCATATCGGGGGGAAACGGCTCGGTCGCCCCCAGCGCACGCACCCGCAGCGGCCTGTCGGCGCGTTTATTCTTGTCAAAGCCGATGCTCAGGGCCGCCGCCATCTCGCACACTTCGTCCATGGTGTTGTCGGTATCCACCACCGACAAATACAGGACGAACTCGTCGTGCAGATTATGCACGAGCGGAATGTGAGCCACGCGCCTCCTCCGAATCCTGCTCAGGCGGCCTCGGTGCGGGCCTGGCGGTAGGCTTCGACCCAGCTGTGCTTGAGCGCGTCCCCGCCCTGTTCGCCCTGGCGCAGATCGAAGTAGGCGAGCAGACCGTCGAGCGTGGGCGGCTGAATCATGCCCGCCACCATGCGGTCGGCAATGCTCAGATGGTCCTGGTAGCGCTCAGGGTCCTGCTGGAAAATCCAGCGATCTACCTCAGACCCGAAGTGATAGGTCCGCCCCTTGTGTTCGAGCGGATAGTCTTTCAGCGGCCGCCCGGTTTTGCCCGGAGTCCAGCCCGGCGTGCCGGTCACCGGCACTTGAGACATATTACACAGCGGAATCATGCTCGGCAGGACGGTTTCCACCGGCCCGTCCGTGACAAAGCGCTCAATGATCGGCTCCCAGAAGTGCGCGCCCCAGGTCTCCTCCCAGCCCGGATATTTGTCTTCCAACCATTCCCGCTCGGCCGGACTGACCCCGGGCGGCACATCCCACCAGACCGACTGGTGAAAGGTCCAGATGCCGGCGTGCATGCCGTGGTGGCGGGTATCGAGGTCGTCGAGCATGATGTCCCAATACCACGGCCGGTCCAGACCGATGTCGACCAGGGTCCGTTCGAACTGGCCGAAGACCCATTCGAGCATGAATTCCTTGAAGGACTGCTGGCGGCGCTCAAGCGGTGTGTAGTAGTCCATCGACGGGCCGGTCACCGTGGCAAACAAGGTCCAGGCCCGCCATATGGCAATATCAACCAGGCGCTGGGCGTTATCTTGGTGGCCGTTTTCAATCAGGATTTTCACAACCGGCCCGCCGATCTGGGCGTGGCGGGCCTCGTCGGTCTGGATGCTGGAAGCCAGATTGGAGAACACCATATCACCCGCCTTGGCCGCATCGGCCGCCAGACCCAGGAACTGCAGGTTTGAGAACCCGGTCTCAAAGGCAAAGGTCAGCATGACCGCCACCCCGACCGCGTCCCGCGCCGACATGATATCGTCAAACAGATGGCGGGCCGCCACGACCGCCCACTCGTTGGTATGCATCGACTTGGCCGCCCAGTCGAACTGCCGGCTGCGCTGGACGTGCTCGTGCGGAAAATAGAGCTGGATCTGGCCGTGACGGTTTTCGTCCAAGGAGCCGAAGGTGGCCATATTGCGCATGCCGCCGGCCTTGCCAAAGCGGGCCATGCGCGATTCGGCGCCCGACGCCATGGCCTCAAGAATCGCAAACGCGCCGTAGTGCAGCTTCAGAATGCTGATCCAACCCGGTTCGGCCGTGTCCAGAAAATTGGCCCGTTGCAGGGCGGCTTTGACCGCATACACCCCGGCGTCTTTTTCTCGCTGCGTCCGCACATACTCGCGGTACGTCACCTTATACGGCTCGTCATAGCCATCCCAGCTCTCGAGCGGCAAACCCAGCGCGCCGCTCTGCTCCTCGGGGAAGAGTTCGTCTTCGGTGACATAGGTCGGGCTCCAGTTGGTCGAACGGGCGATATCGTACCAGTCAGCGCGCTTGAGCAGGGCCATGACAGCTTCCTTCTTAATTGGTCGGACAGCTATGAATCTGTCCGCTGGGCCAGAATTTCCTCTTCCACCTCGACCAGCTTGTCCTTG
>WTHE01000697.1 GCA_011523315.1 Candidatus Binatota bacterium | reverse complement strand
TTCCAGGATACTCCCGAACACGATGTCCGCCTGGCCCGTGGCCCGGCCAAAAAGCGCCGCGTCCAGCCCGGCAAAGAGCAGCGCCAGACCGAGATCACCGTTCCCAGAGCCAGTAAGCGCGTGATCCGCATTTCCGAGGTCATCACGGTCGGCGACTTATCCAAACAGATGGGCGTCAAGGCCGGGGAGGTCATTAAAAAGCTCATGGGCCTGGGTCTGATGGCCACCATCAACCAAGTCCTGGATATGGATACCGCAGCCCTGGTCGCCGGTGAGTTCGAATATACAATTGAGAACGTTGCCTTTGACGTCGATTCGGTCCTGGAAGACAGCCACGAGGCGGTTGAGGACAACGGCCAGCTCGCGGGTCGCCCGCCGGTCGTCACCATCATGGGCCATGTCGATCACGGCAAAACGTCTCTCCTCGATACGATCCGTCAGACCAATGTTACCGCCCACGAGCACGGCGGCATTACCCAGCATATCGGTGCCTACAGTGTCGAGGTGGACGGCCGCAGCCTGACCTTTCTGGACACGCCGGGCCACGAAGCCTTCACCGCCATGCGGGCGCGTGGGGCCGAGGTCACCGATATCGTGACCCTCATTGTTGCCGCCGACGACGGCGTGATGCCACAGACCGTCGAGGCGATTAACCATGCCAGAGCGGCGGACGTGCCGATCATTGTAGCGGTCAATAAAATCGACAAACCCGGCGCCGACCCGGACCGCGTCAAACGCGAACTGATGAATCATGGACTGCTGGCCGAGGATCTTGGTGGCGATACCATTATTGCGCCGGTATCGGCCCTGACCGGGGAGGGGATTCCTGAGCTGCTGGAGCTGATTCTGCTCCAAGCCGACATTATGGAGCTGCGTTCTCACCCCGACAAACTTGCCCGGGGCATCATCGTCGAGGCCAAACTCGACCGCGGCCGTGGCCCGGTCGCCACCGTACTCGTCCAGGAGGGCGAACTCAAAATCGGCGACCCGTTTGTGTGCGGCATCCAGTCCGGGCGGGTTCGCGCCATGCTCGACAGCTGGGGCCATAAGGTCGAAAAAGCGTCGTCGTCCATGCCGGTCGAGATTCTGGGACTGACCGGGGTACCGGAAGCCGGCGACTCTTTTGTCGTGCTCAACGATGAGGCCAAAGCACGCCAGGTCACCGAACATCGGCGTTCCAAACGCCGCGAGACCGAGTTGGCCAAAAATACGACTCGCACCTCACTCGAAGACTTTCACCAGCAGGTCCAGGCCGGCGCGGTGAAAGATATCCGGGTCATCATCAAGGGAGACGTGCAAGGCTCGATCGAAGCCGTCAGCGACGCCCTCAACCGTTTGTCTACCGACGAAGTCAAGGTCTCCATCCTGCACGCTTCGCCCGGCGGCATTACCGAGTCAGACGTTCTGCTGGCAACCGCCTCCAGGGGTGTCATCATCGGTTTCAACGTCCGCGCCGAGAGCAAAGCCGCCCAGATGGCCGAACGGGAAGGCATCGAGATCCGGCTGTACAATGTCATCTACGAGCTGATTGAAGACATCCGCGCCGCCCTCGAAGGCTTGCTTGAGCCGGTCTATGAGGAAAAACTGCTGGGCCAGGCTGAGGTTCGCCAGGTCTTCTCAATCTCTCGCCTGGGCATGATCGCCGGCTGCTATATCAATGAGGGCCGCGTCCAGCGTGGCGCCCAGGCCCGACTCCGGCGCGATAACAAAGTCATCTACGAAGGAAAAGTCGCTACCCTGAAGCGCTTCAAGGACGACGTCCGAGAGGTCGCGGCCGGAACCGAGTGCGGGGTCGGGCTCGAGAGCTGTAAAGACATTCAGCCCGGAGACGCCCTCGAGATTTACGAGCTTGAGCAGGTGCTGCGCCGCCTCGAACCCAAACCGCGCCCCGAAGAGCAACAACGCGCCTGAGTCGGTGGTACGACGAGGTGGAGTGTGGTCGTTGGGGTCTTGCAGTTGGCCGTGTATATCAACGGCAGCCACTCGCTTAAAGAGAAGCGGGGGGTGTTGCGCCGGATCAAGAACCGGGTGCGCAACGAGTTCAACGTATCCATTGCCGAGTGTGGCGGACAGGACTTATGGCAAAAAGCCGTCCTCGGCATCTGCCAGGTCGGCACTGACCAGGCCTATATTGACGGGGGCCTGCGAGCCGTCGTGCGCTTTATCGAAAAACTTCATCTGGCCGAGGTCGGCGAGGAAGCCGTCGAGTTCCTGCATTACTAGTATGGCTTCTCGAAGACCCGAACGTGTCAGCGGTCTCCTGTTGGAGACGGCAGCCGCCATACTGCTGCGGGAAGTCAAAGACCCGCGGGTGCAGGGCGTCATCCTGACCGCCGCCTCTCTCAGTCCAGACCTGGGTGACGCCAGGATTTTCTTCCGTACGCTCGGCTCTGCCGGGCGCCAGCCGGACCGGGCCGAGGTCGAAGCCGGTCTGAAAAGCGCCGGTCCGTACATCCGTCGCCAGATCGCCAAGCGCCTGCAGCTGCGCCGCATTCCCCAGCTGCGTTTCGTGTACGACACGAGTATTGATCAGGCGAATCATATGGAGTCACTGTTGGAACAGGCCCGGACCAAGGCCGCCGCTCCAGCCCCCTCGGCAGCTCAAGAGAACAAACCACCGTGTCCGAAGTAAATGGTCTGCTGCTGGTTGACAAGCCAGTCGGGATGACGTCCGCCGATGTCATCCGCCGCCTGAAAAAAGTCCTCGATAAGAAGACAAAAATCGGCCATCTGGGAACGCTCGACCCGTTTGCCAGCGGGGTGTTGCCGGTATGTATCGGTACCGGCACCAAAATCGCCCAGTTTCTGATGGCCGAAAACAAGGCGTATAGCGGAACCATCCGGCTCGGCGTGCAAACCGATACCCAGGACGTGACGGGCACCATCAGCCAGACGGCCCCAGTTCCCAGCTATAGCTCCGACGTCCTACGCGAGCTCGAGCGGCGCTTTTGCGGAGACATTGTCCAGACTCCGCCCATGTATTCGGCCATCAAGAAAAACGGCGTTCCGCTCTACAAGCTCGCTCGCCAGGGCCTCGTGGTTGAGCGCCAGCCCCGACCGGCGGTGATTCATCGCCTCAGCCTTGAGGCCCAGGCCCCGGACACCCTCAGCTTCTCGGTCAGCTGCTCCAAGGGCACCTATGTGCGGACCCTGGCCGCCGACCTCGGCACGGCCCTCGGCTGTGGGGCCTATCTGCTGAGCCTGAGACGGACCGCCTTTGGGCCGTTCAGGCTTGAGGACAGCCTGCCCCTGCAGACGCTCCTGGAAGAGCCGGACCGGCTCAGGGTCGGCCTGCTCTCCCTCTCCCGGGCCCTCGGCCACTACCGCGGGGTCGAGATTGCTCCGTCAGCGGTACACCTGCTGCGTCACGGCCAGCAAGCCCCCCTGGCTGAGCTGCCGCCGGCCTCGGCTCCAGGTGAACTCATCCGGCTCGTCGCGCCGGACGGAAGCCTGGTCGCCCTGGCCCGACACCACCCCGAGCGATGGCGGCTGGCCCGCGTCTTGTAAGCTTTACAGTGTGAAAACAGCGTGTTAGAACCTGTATCAGTCATATCAAGCCAGAAAAGGAGAGCGAATGAGCGTGCAGACCGCCGCCCAGAAACTGGAGACGATCAAAGAATACCGGACCCATGGGCAGGATACCGGTTCCCCGGAAGTCCAGATTGCGCTTTTGACCAAACGGATCAGCTATCTGACCGAGCATTTCAAAACCCACGCCAAAGATCACCACTCACGTCGCGGCCTGCTCCTGCTGGTTGGCCGACGGCGGCGTTTGCTCGACTATCTCCGCGATATTGATCCGCAGCGCTACCGGACGATCGTCACCCGTCTCGGACTACGCCGCTAGGCACTCTGCGTCCCCCTTGGCTGGGACGCCGTCCCCAACCCGAAAGTGAACGCTGATGACCGCGTCGAAAAGATATCAGCGTTCACTTTTGTCACGACAAGGAGCCCCATGTATAAAAAAATAGAGATGGAATTTTACGGACGGCCGCTGTCGATTGAGACCGGTCGCTGGGCCAAACAGGCCAGCGGTGCGGCCGTGGTCTCGTACGGCGAAACCGTCGTGCTGGTCACCGCTGTCGCGTCCACGTCTGCGCGCGAAGGCATCGATTTTTTCCCCCTGACCGTCGATTATCAGGAACGGACCTATGCGGCCGGCAAAATTCCGGGCGGCTTCATCAAACGCGAAGGGCGACCGTCCAACCATGAAATCCTGATCTCTCGGCTGACGGACCGCGCCATCCGCCCGCTGTTCCCCAAGGGGTTCGGGTGTGAAACCCAACTGGTCGCGTCGGTGTTGTCGGTTGATCGGGAAAACGACGCCGACAGCCTGTCCCTGATTGGCGCCTCCGCAGCCCTGCACGTCTCGGACATCCCGTTTCGGGGTCCGATCGCCGGCGTCCGTATCGGGCGGCTGAACGGCACGCTGGTCGTCAACCCGACCCTCAGCCAGATCGAAGACAGCGATATCAGTCTGTTTGTCGCGGCTGGACGGGACGCCATCATCATGGTCGAGGGCGGCGCTCGGGTCGTCCCCGAAGAGGACATGCTCGAAGCCCTGTTCCTGGCCCAGGAGGCGGTCGCCCCGGTTCTCGACGCCCAGGATGAACTGGCCCGCGTAGCCGGCAAGCCCAAGCGCAGCTTTGAGACACCGCCGCCCGATACCGGCCTGATCGACCGGGTCAATCAAGTGGCCACCTCCAAGCTGGAGCAGGCGCTGTTCATTCCGGCCAAACATGAGCGCGCCGACGCGATTCAGGCGGCCGAAGGCGAGGTTGTGAGCGCCTTGGTAGACGAGTATCAGGGTCGCGAAAAAGACGTGGCCGGGGCATTTGAAGATCTGACCAGCACGCTACTGCGTACCGCAGTTGTTCAGGACAACCGCCGGGTGGACGGGCGGGGGCTGGCCGATATCCGTCCCATCACGTGCGAGGCCGGCGTACTGCCGCGTACCCACGGCTCGGCCGTTTTCACCCGGGGTGAAACCCAGGCCCTGGTTGTCACGACCCTGGGCACGGCCTCGGATGAGCAACGGGTTGACAGCCTGACCGGCGAACACTCGAAACGCTTCATGCTGCACTACAACTTCCCCCCCTTCAGCGTGGGTGAGGTGCGTCCCATGCGGAACCCCGGTCGGCGGGAGATCGGCCACGGCACCCTGGCCGAACGCGCTCTGTCAGCCGTCCAACCGCCGGCGGCCGAGTTTCCGTACACCGTGCGCATCGTGTCAGAAATCCTCGAATCAAACGGTTCGTCGTCAATGGCCAGCGTGTGCGGCGGCACCCTGGCGCTGATGGACGCTGGCGTACCCATCACGGCTCCGGTTGCCGGGATTGCCATGGGTCTGATCAAAGAGGGCGAAGAGGTGCGTATCCTGAGCGATATCCTGGGCGATGAGGACCACCTGGGCGACATGGATTTCAAAGTGACCGGCACGACCGAAGGCATCACTGCCCTGCAGATGGATATTAAAATCTCGGGGGTCACCCGCGAGATCATGCGCCAAGCCCTGTATCAGGCCCGGGACGGACGCCTGCATATCCTGAACGAGATGGTCCGCGCCCTCGAAGCTCCCCGGACAGTGGTGGCCGCCTCTGCCCCGCGCATCCACATGATCAAAGTCAACCCGGACAAAATCCGTGACATCATCGGCCCGGGCGGGAAAATGATTCGTTCGATCGTCGAGGAGACGACGGCAAAGATCGATGTGGAAGACGACGGCACGGTGTGTATCGCCGCGCCCGATACCGAGTCGCTGGAAAAAGCCTTGTCCAAGATCGAGCGCATCACGGCCGAGGCCGTGATCGGGCAGGTGTATACCGGCCTAGTCAAGAAAGTCGTTGACTTTGGCGCCTTTGTGGAGATTCTGCCCGGCCGCGATGGCCTGGTGCATATTTCCCAACTCAGCGATGAGCGTGTGCGGCGGGTGACCGATGTCGTCAACGAAGGCGACGAAATACCCGTCAAAGTCCTGGAGATTGATCGCCAGGGAAAAATCCGGCTCAGCCATAAAGACGCACGCAATGAACAGCAGCGGGCGGGTGGAAACAGCTAGATGATCCACCGCACGGTTCTCGACAACGGACTGCGCCTGGTCTCCCAGGAAGTCCCGAACATGCCCACGGTGACCGTGGGCGTGTGGGTCGAGAGCGGGTCGCGCGACGAATCCCGCCACCACAACGGCATCTCCCACTTTCTTGAGCACCTCTTCTTCAAAGGCACGGCCCGGCGCACCGCCGCCCAGATAGCCCAGGAGATCGACGCGGTCGGCGGCATGCTCGACGCCTTCACCGGCAAAGAGCATACCTGCTACTACACGCGTACCCTGAACGAACACCTGCCCCTGGCCTTCGATCTGCTGGCCGATATCCTCCTCCATTCGAGCTTCCCGGACGAAGAGATCGAACGCGAACGCTCGGTCATCGGCCAAGAGATAGCCCAGAGTGAAGACCAGCCGGATGAGCTGATCGGCGACCTGTTTCACCGCGACTTCTGGCCCGATCATCCCCTGAGCTGGCCGATCACCGGCACCCTGGAGTCGGTCTCGCGGCTGCGGCGCGAGGATCTCCTGGGCTATCGTCACGACCACTACTGCCCCCAGCGGATCGTTGTCAGCATGGCCGGCGGGGCTTCCCACACCACGCTCCTTGAGGCGCTGGGGCCGGTGCTGTCGAACCTGACGGGAACGGCCCAGGCTCGACAGGACACTCCGCCAGTCGCCCGTCCCGGTGTTTCAATC
>WTHE01000340.1 GCA_011523315.1 Candidatus Binatota bacterium | reverse complement strand
AGACGCGCCTGACGCACGGCCCGCGTCTGCTCCCAGTCGACCGTACCGGCCTGGGCGTGTAGTACCCGGGGCCGGTTGGAGTTTCCGCCCCGGCCGTGGCAGTGCGCCTGTCAGGCGCGGTTTTTCGCGGCCGACACCTCTGCCCAGGAGCGGGAGCTTGTGTTGCACCTCGCCCATCGACAGGCGGTGATCCAGGCTTTCGACGTGCTGATGGGCAGGCCGTTTGCCGCAGCCGTGCTGGCCATGATTACCCGCAGGCGGGCCACGAGCTGACCCGAGCAAGCTGGGCACACACGATGTCCGAGCCGTCTCCGGCCCGAACCGCTCTCCACTGGGGAGGCTATGATCCCGAGGTGCGGGACGGGCGTCTCGTCGCCCTGCGTCCCATCCCCCAGGATCCCGATCCCTCTCCGCTCGGTCGCTCGTATGTGACAAGCGTTGACGACGAGCTGCGCATCCGCCAGCCGATGATCCGGGCCGGCTGGCTTGAGCACGGGCCCGGCCGTGGCGGGCGAGGCGCCGAGCCGTTTGTCGCCGTGGACTGGGACCGGGCGCTCGACGTGGTGGCGGGCGAGCTGAGCCGGGTCCGCCGGACGCATGGCAATCGGGCCATCTATGGCGGCTCCTACGGCTGGGGCAGCGCGGGCGCCTTCCACTTTCCGGCCGCCCAGCTCCAGCGTTTCCTCGGTCTGTTCGGCGGCTTTGTCCGCTCGGTGAACACCTATAGTACGGCGGCCGGCGATGTCATCATGCCGTATGTGGCGGGCAACTTCTTCCGCTTTCTGGTTGACCAGACGTCGTGGTCGACCATCGCCGCCCACTCAAAACTTGTTGTGATGTTTGGCGGGGTTCCACTGAAGAATACCCAGATCAGCTACGGCGGCGTCGTGCGTCACCGAACCGCCGACGGCCTGCGGGCGTGTCAACGGGCGGGCGTCGAGTTCGTGTATGTGGGGCCGGTCAAGGACGACGCGGCCGATTTTCTGGGGGCCGAGTGGCTCACCCCGCGTCCGAATACGGATGTGGCCCTGATGCTGGGGCTGGCCCACACCCTGGTCGCCGAGGGGCTGCACGATGAGGATTTTCTGGCCCGCTGCTGCGTCGGATTTGAAAAGTTTCGGCCCTACCTGATGGGAGACACCGACGGTCAGGCCAAAGACGCCGACTGGGCGGCTTCCATGACCGGGATCGAGGCCCAGATGATCCGTAGGCTGGCGCGTCGGATGGCGGCCGAGCGGACGCTGATCACGGCCTCGTGGTCGCTCCAGCGGGCGGACCATGGTGAGCAGCCGTTCTGGATGCTGGTCAGCCTGGCCGCCATCCTGGGCCAGATCGGTCTGCCGGGCGGTGGATTCGGCTATGGCTACGGCTCGGTCTCCAGCGTTGGGGCGCACACCAATCGGCTCAACTGGGCGGTGCTGGACCGGGGCACGAATCCGGTCGAGGAAATTATCCCGGTTGCTCGCATTGCCGACATGTTGCTGAATCCCGGCGGCCTGTTTGCCTATAATGGCGAGCACTATGTCTACCCCGATATTCGGCTCATTTACTGGGCCGGAGGCAATGTGTTCCATCACCACCAGGATTTGAACCGGCTGCTGCGGGCCTGGCAGAAGCCGGAGACGATTATTGTCCATGAGCCGTGGTGGACGCCGATGGCGCGCCACGCCGATATTGTCCTGCCGGCGACCACTCCGTTTGAGCGCAACGATATGGTCAGCACCCCCCGGGACGGCTTTTTGCTGGCCAATAAACAGGCCCTGGCGCCGATTGGCGAGGCGCGTAGCGACCATGCGATTTTCGCTGCGGTGGCCGAGCGGCTGGGCTTTGCCGAGCGTTTCACCGAGGGGCGGGACGAGATGGGCTGGCTGCGTCACCTGTACCGCATCTCGCAGCGCCGGGCGGCTGAGCGGGGGGTGCGCATGCCGGAGTTTGACGAGTTCTGGGAGGCGGGTCTGTTTGAGCTGCCCGCCCCGAAGCCTGCCCAGCCTTTTCTGGCCGCCTTCCGCGCCGACCCCCAGGCGCATCCGCTGACAACGCCGTCGGGAAAAATCGAACTCTGGTCGGCGCGGATCGCCTCCTACGGCTACGACGACTGTCCACCCCATCCGGTCTGGCTGGAGCCGACCGAGTGGCTGGGCAGCGAGCGAGCCAAACGCTACCCCCTGCATCTGGTCTCGAACCAGCCGGCTACCCGCCTGCACAGTCAGCTCGATCAGGGCGTTGTCAGCCAGGAAGCCAAGGTCGCCGGGCGTGAGCCGATCTGGATTCACCCTGACGATGCGGCCCGGCGCGGGATCCGCGATGGGACGGTGGTCCGGGTTTTCAACGACCGCGGTCAGTGTCTGGCCGGGGCGGTGGTCACGCCCCGGGTTCAGCCGTCGGTCGTCCAGCTGGCAACCGGCGCCTGGTACGATCCCTTGGAGCCCGGGCTGCCGGGAACGCTGGAGAAGCACGGCAACCCCAATGTGCTGACCCTCGACAAAGGCACCTCTCAGCTCGCCCAGGGGTCGAGCGCCCACACGACCCTGGTCGAGGTCGAGGCGTATCAAGGTGTGCCTCCGCCCGTCTCGGTCTTTACCCCGCCGGTCGTCAAGCGGCGGCTTTGAGACGATCCCTGCGGGCTTAGCCCGATTTCTTCAGGGCAAAAAAGGAGGTGAAGGTTCCCCGCCGGGCGAGAACCAGCAGGGTGTCCTCGTCGTTCAGGCCGGCAATGGCCGTGCTGAACTCGGTGACCGAGGTCACCGTTTTGCGGTTGACTTCTTCGATCAGGTCTCCGGGCTGAATCCCGGCGCTGGCGGCCGGGCTGCCGGGTTCAACAGCGGTCACCACCACACCCTCACGACTGGCGTCGAGTTGGAACCGGCGGGCGATATCGGGCGTGAGGTCCGCCACGGTCATGCCCCAGCTTTCCTGGTCGGCCTGGGCCGGCCTGCGGCTGGCCAGTTGGTCGGGCAGTTCACCGAGTTTGACTGAGATGTCTTGCTCTTGTCCGCCGCGCAACAGCTTGACCTGTGCCTCGGAACCGACCGGAGCGTTGGCAACCAGGCCGGGCAGGTCGCGCGAGTCGTGAATCGTCTGTCCGTTAAAAGCCGTGATGACGTCTCCCCGCTCCAAGCCGGACTGTTGAGCCGGACCCCCCTCGGTCACCTCCGCAATCAGCGCGCCTTTGGGCTCGTCCAGGCCAAAGGAGTCGGCCAGCTCTCTGGTCACCGGCTGGATCATGACGCCCAGCCAGCCCCGGGTCACTTTGCCGCTCTCTCTGAGCTGAGCGATAATGGACTTGGCCTGGCCGATGGGGATGGCAAAGCCGATCCCGATATTGCCCCCGCCGCGGCTGAAGATTGCCGAGTTGATGCCGATGACCTCGCCTTTAAGGTTGAGGAGGGGGCCGCCGGAGTTGCCCGGATTGATTGAGGCGTCGGTCTGAATGAAGTCGTCGTACGGACCAGCTCCGATAACCCGGCCGGTGGCGCTGACAATGCCGACGGTGACGGTTTGCTCAAGGCCGAAGGGGTTGCCGATGGCCATGACCCAGTCGCCGACCTGCAGGGCTTCGGAATCGCCCAGCGGGATGGCGGTCAGCGGACTGCTCGGCTCGATTTTAATCAGTGCCAGATCGGTCCGCTGATCCGAGCCGATGACGGTCGCCTGGTATTCCTCTTCGTCCGACAGGCGAACGGTGATCTTGTCCGCCTCACCAATGACGTGATTGTTGGTCACAATATAGCCGTCTTCACTGATGATGAAGCCCGACCCCAGGCTCCGGGGTTGGTCCGGTGAGGGGTCTGGAAAAAAGCGCCGAAAGAATTCCTCGAACGGATCTTCGCCGCCAAACGGGCTGGGTCGGCGCTGGCGGCCGCTCTGGCGCTGGAGCTTCTGGGTGGTGGAGATATTGACCACCGAGCGCTTGGCTTTTTTGGCGGTGTCAACCAGCGGGGGCAGGCCGGTCGAGAGCGTAGGCGCTGCGGGGTTTGCACCGGGGCTGGGCTCGTGGTCTGAGGCGTGGACCACCGGGGCTATCATCCAGACCAGTAGACCGAGTGTGAGAATTGTATTGCGCATGAGTGCCCGGCCCCCCTTCACGGAAGTGTCGCCCCGCTTATCGCCCGCCCTGCTCGGCCTGATTGCGCAGCTCGACCTGCTGGATATAGGTCGGAATAACCGGCTCGTATTCTGGTGACAGTCGGTTTCGGATGTCGGTGGCTGCCCGGGCGGCTAACTGCTTGATCGGCTGGGAAGAGTCGTCTGCGGCGATATTGTCGAGAAAAACCAGGACTTGCTCATTGCCCACGTCACGCAGGGCATAGATGGCGATGCCTTTGGCGTTTTCGTCAAGATCGCGCCGCAGGAATTCGATGATGGGTTCTGCCCCGCGCGGATCCCCGATTTTTCCCAGGGCAATCAAGACTTTCTTTTTCACCCCCATGTGGGTGTTGCGCAAAAAGAGCTGTTGGGCCAGAACCGGGGTCGCGTCCGTTGCCCGCAGATTGCCGAGGTATTCGATGGCCTTGATTTTGACCCGGATATCAATATCTGCGGTGGCGTTGACCAGATGTTCAATCACCTCGGGATCCTTGGAATCGCCCAGGGACTTGACGGCTTCCAGACGGGTCTCGGGCCGGTCGTTGTTGAGGCGCCGGACCCACTCGGTAATGTTGGCCCCCTTTTTCTTGCGATCAACCCGGTCGCGAGCCCGGTCGCCGGTCATTTGGCTTCCGATCCGCTCACCCTGGGACAAGAATTGGGCCTGACCGGGCGGTGGGAGCGCAAGCCAGCAGCAACTCAGGACGAGAAACAAAAAAACACTCTGTCGTAGTACCATGCGCCTCTACCCAGCGGGGGTACGCGTCTCCAGCCGTACCGACTCCGCCCCCTGAAGATGCCCCATCCAGACGGGCTGCGCAAGGGGCTATTCGGAGAACAGCGACTCCTGGCCCTCGCGGCGAAAGACCTGGATCTCCTCGGGATACAGCCCGCCTTCGGGAATATCTTTGAGCGGGGTGCCATCCCGTAGGCGGCCCTCGATCACCTCACGATAGGTGCATACCAGGTAGCGGTGGCCATCGCGCGGTTTGCGCGGCAGCCGAGCCTGCTCGACACGGTCCTCTCCGGCGGACTCTGGAGCAATGATACGGACCACATAGCGTTTCTTCATCAGGCCCTTGAGCGCCCGGATGATAGAAGCCCGCGACAGGCCGGTCATTTCGCCCACGTCGGCGTAGCCGGCCGTAATCAGCGGGGTGCGGCGCAGCCCAATCGAATGACGCCACAAGGCCCGGTAGACTTTCCATTCGCGCGGGTCCATGAGCTTGTTGAGTTCGTCCTCAAGCAGGTAGTCGGGCAGGCGGGGCGACGGTTGCCACGGCGGACGGCGGGTGAGCTTGACCTGGACTTCGCTGCTCTCCGGCGGTGTCTGGGAGGTGGGAGGAGATGGTGCTGCATCTTTTGCCATAATCAGTCCCTCATTCATATATTGACTATATTCAGTTCTCTGTAATTGCAATCCCTCGGAGTAGCCTGGGAAGGCGGAGCCTGCTAAGGAGTGCTGTCATGAAGGTACGTGCCATTACGCTCGGTGTAGACCCCGGACTGCCGCTTCAGCCTGACCGGATCGCTGCGGCGGGCCGTTTTGCCTCAAGCCTGCGTTCCGAGTGCGAGGCGGCCGGCCTTGAGGTACAGACGGTTCGTCTGGCCACGCCTCCGTTTCCCGCCTTCCTGGGCGATCGAACCGAGGCCGAGGCGCTGGGCTTTGTCACAGATCTGGAGGCCTGTTGTCAGGCAAACGGCATCGAGTATTGCTCGATAGGGCCGATCAACCCTGAGCGCGACCCAGAACACCTGTTCGGGCTTGTGCCGCGTCTGATTGCCGAGACCAGCACGATTTTCACCAGCGCGGTCTTGGCCGAGACCGGCCGTCCCCTACGGCGCTCAAGCGCTCGGGCAATTGGGCAAACGATCCAGACCATCGCCCAGACCACAGCCGAGGGGTTCGGCAACCTGCGCTTTGCGGCCGTGCTGAACTGCGGCCCGCATATTCCCTTTTTCCCGGCCGCTTTTCACCACGGGCAGCCGGCCTTTTGTCTGGCCTTGGAGGCGGCCGATATTGTGGCTGCGGCTGCCCAGCCCGGACAGGAACTGGACGATTTCCGAGCCGGCCTGGTCGGCGAGCTGGAACGCCGGATCGAGCCGCTCCAGCAGCTCGCCCAGCGACACCACGGGTCCGATTTTGTTTTTCGCGGCATAGACCTGTCTCCGGCGCCCGGCCCCGGCCCGGAGGCGAGCATTGCCTACGCGATTGAACGCCTGGGCCTGGGTCGCTTTGGGACGCCCGGAACCTTGGCCGTGGCGGCCCAGATTACCGCTGCCCTCAAGGAGACACGTCTCCAGGCCTGTGGCTATAGCGGGCTGATGCTGCCGGTGCTCGAAGATGTCGGGCTGGCCGAGCGCAACAACCAGGGCGTGCTGCGGCTGTCCAGTCTGCTCAGCTACTCTGCGGTGTGCGGGACCGGGCTCGATACCATCCCGCTAGCCGGGGACGTGAGCCTCGATCAGTTGGCCGCCGTGCTGAGCGACGTGGCCGCCCTAGGCTGGAAGCTGGCCAAGCCGCTCTCGGCCCGGCTGCTGCCCATCCCCGGCAAGCGGGTCGGTGAGACAACCCGGTTCGATTTTGCCTATTTTGTGAACACGCGGGTGATGGCGGTGGACTAAGCGAGTGTGCCGGGATGACGAGCCCGCCGATGTGTCAGGCCGAAATCTGGACCGGCAGGCGG
>WTHE01000570.1 GCA_011523315.1 Candidatus Binatota bacterium | reverse complement strand
GCGAACTCCTCCTGCCATACTATCACACCTCTCGCTGATTTATGAGATAGCTTCTTGTCAATGCCGCTGACCTTATGCACGGAACCGTCGGCCAGGGTGAAGTACACGGCCACGGTTTCGCCCTCGCCCAGCAGCGGCAGGCTCAACTCATCGGGCCTGGCTTCGTAGTACAGGCGCTCGGCTTCCTGACACAGGCCGATAAAGTGCTCAAGGCTGGCCGTATACTCGCGCTCGCCCGTGGCCAGGCGGCGAAGCCGAAACAGTTCGTCATCCTGGCGGTGAAGCTGTTGCCACAGCTCCGGCCGATGATCCATCAGCCAGCCGTCGATGACATCGAAGTCCGGGCCGAGGCGACGGGTGTGCTCGACATACGCCCGCTTCAGCGCCCGGGGGTCGGACAAGACCGGCCGTGGCTGGACTGCGGCCGCGCGCCGCCTGGGCTTGGACTGTGTCTTCATACTGAATATTCTATAAGCGAAAAAAAAGCGAAAACAAGGGGGGCGAGAGAAAAATCGAGCCGCGGCTTGCATTGTGTCGGCAGCAGCGCGTATGGTCGGAACAGCCTAAGGATCGAAGGGAGTCTTGTATGACACACTATGTCTATTCCGGAGCTGCCCAGTGGTCAGGGGCTGGAGAGGACGGGGCGGTCGGCGGCCTGTTTCGCCAGGTGGTGGGCGAGAGCGACTGGCAGTCGCTCAGCAACGGCCTGCCCGACAAGGTTGAGGTCCGGGCGATTGCCATTCATCCCCAGGACCCGCAGGTCATCTATCTCGGCACCCAGGACGGTCCGTATCGGACGACCGACAGCGGCGAGCACTGGCAGCGGCTCGATTTTCCAGAGCGCGGCGCGGTGGTGTGGACGATTATTTTTCATCCTCAGAACCCGGACATCATGTATCTGGGCACGGCCCCGGCCGTGGTGTACCGCAGCGATAACGGCGGCGAGAGCTGGCGTCGGCTGGCCGTGCTTGAGCCGCAGGGTGGGGTGCACATGGGCTTTCCCATGCGGGTGATTCGGATGACGACCGATCCCAGCAACCCGGATGAGGTGTATGCCGGGCTGGAAGTCGGCGGGGTGATGCGCAGCTCCGACGCCGGGGAGACCTGGCACGACTGTACACCGGGGCTGCTGGACCTGGTCGAACGCGACCACCTCAAGAGCCAGATCGGCAGCGATACCAACACCGAGGGCATGATGGACACCCACGCTCTGGAGGTCAGCCCAGCCCGGCCCGGCACGGTTTTCCTGGCCACCCGGATGGGCATGTTTTGCAGCCCCGACCGGGGCGACAGCTGGCAGGAGATGGAAATCTGGCGTGCCTCGCCCTTTTCCTACGCCCGCGATATTCAGGTCGCTCCGCACGACCCCAACACGCTGTACGCCGCACTCAGCCCGGCCGCGCTGAGCAAATCCGGCGCCATCTATCGCAGTCAGGATCTGGGCCAGACCTGGCAGCGCTTTGACCACGATGTGGCCCCCCGGCGGACGATGATGGCGATTGCGCCGAGTCGCCGAGACGCCGGCTGTGTCTATGGGGTGAACAGCACCGGTCAGGTCTTCGGCACCCAGGACGGTGGTGAGACCTGGGCCGAGTATCCGCTGCCGGCCGGGGTCAAGAATGTCTACGCCCTGGCGTGTGGCTGAGGACTGGGCAGCCCGGTAGGCCGGATGAGCGAAGCGTAAGCCTACACTCCGCCCCGGCCTGTCGGCTTACGCGCTTCGCGCTAAGCCGGCCTACTCAACCCTGTCCGACGGGATCAGCGAGAACATTACGGCGTCGTGTACCTGGTCGCGGACCAGTATGCGGTTCCTCAGCACACCTTCACGGGTCGCTCCGAGCTTTTCCGCCACGCGCTGGCTGGCCGTATTTGCCGTGGCGACGACGATTTCGATCCGGATCAGGCCAAGCTGGCGGAAACCAAAGGCCGCAAGAAACCGGGCGGCAGCGGTCGCCACCCCGCGACGGGTCCGGCTGGTGCGCACCCAGTAGCCGAGATTGGCGAACCGGTTGGCCCGATTCAGGGCATTGATGCCGCACCCTCCGAGCAACCGCCCGTGTGCCGTGTCGATCATGGCAACGTCATACTCCGTGCCCCGCGCCCATGCCTCGGCCCGCGTCTCAATCCAGCCGCGGCTCTCCTCTATGGCATAGTCCGGGTGACACCACGGCAGCCACGGCGCGACCTCGTTGATGGATTCGCGCACGGCCTCATACAGGAGCGGTACGTCGTCGGGCTGATAGGGACGGACCAGGACCGACGAGCCATCGTCGAGTTGCAGCTCGTGTTGCACGGGATTCCTCCTGTCGGGCAATGGCGTGGAAGGACTCAGCTGGCGGAGTTTTTGTCCGAAGCCGTTCCTGCCAGGATCTGGCGTGCGGCGTCTTCAACCGAGGGCGGGCTGGTCGCGTCTTTATAGCCGCTCAGGCGCCGGTAGACCTCGGCGGCGGCGCGGTGAAAACCGTCCGGCAGACCGGCGGCCGCAAAGGTGTCGGCAATCTCTTCCATCTCACCGCTGAAGCGCCAGGCTTTTCTGGCGTTGGACCGCACCGCGCCGGCCGAGCGGCCGGGCAGCTCGGCCTGTGACAGGTCCCACTCATGGAGCAGCGCTGCGTCAACGCCCTCATGCATGGCCAGGGTCCGAATCGCAATCAGCAGGGCGGCCGAGCCCTTGGTATAGGCCGCATACGTCATCTTGAGGGCCGAGGCCGCACCCGGCGGACCGTCGAGGACACACGCTTCAAGCGGGCCGTGACGAAAACAGGCCGCCACCCGCGCAGCCTCGACACCGGACAGATACAGACGGGTCGTGCCCGGCTTCAGGGCCGGCGGACCGATGATGCCGCCGTCAACAAAGCGCGCCCCTGCGGCCTCGACAATCTGCCGCACGTCCCGGCTGGTGGCCGGAGACACAGCGTTGGCGTCAACATACACGCCCGAAAAACGCTGCTCGGCCACGGTGCGGGCCAGCTCGGTCGCGGCGTGGGGCGGACACACGCTGAGGATGATACCGCTGTGTTCAACCACGGCGGGCAGGGAGCCCACATCGGCCAAGCCCGCCGCCTCGGCCCGGCCGCGTGTCTGGGGACCACGCCCGTCCGAGGCCCATACGACCGGCACCTCGTTCAGCCGGGCGGCCGCCCCAACCGTTGCTCCCATTTCTCCGGGGTGGAGAAGACCAATCGTGTGTGCCATGCCAACTCCTTTGCTCGATGTCCTCGCTCGTCCTTTGGTCTAACAGCCGGAGCCAGAAAAGGGGAGGGGCGTGGCCGGGGTCGTTGTGGTCGAATGGGCGTTTCTCATTGACACATCCGAGAGCCACACGTAGCCTGCGGAAGAGATTGCTTCGAGGAGAGGGGCGCTGATGCGATTGGGGTTTTGGCCGTCGGTGTATGGCAACTGGATTATTTCGACCCGCCCGGAAACCTGTGACGCCTCGTTTGCCTCGACCAAGCGCGCGACGCTGTTGGCCGAGCGGCTCGGCTTCGAGACCTTGCTCATCGCCGAGCACTTCATGAATCCGGTCGAACCCGGACTCGACCAGCTCGACGCCTGGTCGACGGCGAGTGCCTTGGCGGCCGTTACCGACAAGATTGAGATCATTACCGCAGTCAAGCCCGGCTTTCGGGCGCCCGGCGTCATCGCCAAGATGGCCAGCAATATCGATCACATCAGCCACGGGCGGATGGCGATCAATCTGGTGTCGGCCTGGTGGCTGACCGAGTTCGAAATGCTCGGCGTGCCCATCCTGCCCCACGACGAGCGCTACGCCCGTTCTGAAGAGTTTCTGACGATCATCAAGGGCAGCTGGACGCAGGAGCGCTACAGCTTTGCCGGACACTACTACCAGGTGAAGGAGACGCGCCTGTCTCCCAAGCCCGTCCAACAGCCGCATCCGCCCATCTATGTCGGGGGTGAATCAGAACCCGGCCGTCGGCTGGGGGCGAAAATGGCCGACATTTTTCTGATCAACGACCGGCCGGTCGGACACATCGCCGACATCATCGGCCACGTCCGAGGGCTGGCTGCGGAATACGGCCGACAGCCCCGCTTTGGCATGTCGGCGTTTGTGATTTGTCGTGACACCGAGCGCGAAGCCCGAGCCGAATTTGAGCGTTTGGTCGCGCTGCGGCAGGACAAACTCACCGGCTACGACAAAGATGTCGTGATGATCAAAACGGGCTCGTACGAAGCCCAGACCCTGGGCACGAACGGCGGGACCGCAGCCGGACTGGTTGGCACGCCGGCTCAGATCGCCGAGCGTATGCGCGCCTTTGAGGCCGTCGGGGTGGAAACCTTTCTGTTGCAGTTCCATCCGCTGGTCGAGGAGCTGGAGCGCTTCGGTCAGGATGTCATGCCGCTGCTGGCCTAGGCTCTGTGCGATCCCTCTCTCAGACGACGTGACAGGCAAAGAGCCGCACGTTCAACCGAAAGTCTCCCCTTGCACGCCGATTCTCCTCCCCAAGACCTTGCCGTCCGGTCCGTCTCGTCCCTGCGCCGCATTCTCAGCCTGGCCCTGCCCATCATGGGCGGCATGGTGTCCCAGAATATTATGAATCTGGTCGATACGGCCATGGTCGGCTCCCTGGGCGACGATGCGCTGGCTGCGGTCGGGCTGGCCGGGTTTACCACTTTCACCTGCGGCGCGTTCATCATGGGCCTGTCAACCGGCGTGCAGGCGACTGCGGCGCGCTGGCTGGGGGCGGGCCGTCGAGGCGAGATTGCCGTGCCCCTGAACGGCGGCCTGCTGCTGGTGCTGGTGCTGGGGATTCCGCTGTCGGTGTGGCTCATCTTTGCCGCCCCGAGCTTCTTCCCGCTTCTCAGCCAGGATGCCGCAGTCGCCAGTCAGGGCACCCACTACCTCCAGGCCCGGCTGGTCGGCCTGACCGCGATGGGCACGAATTTTGTGTTTCGCGGCTACTGGAATGCGGTCAATCTGTCGGCGATTTATATGCGCACGATCATTCTGATGAACGTGATCAACATCTTTCTGAACTGGGTGTTGATATTCGGCAACCTGGGGGCGCCGGCGTTGGGCGTGTTGGGGGCCGGGATCGGGACTACAACGGCGCTGTCGGTCGGCTCGCTGGCCTATCTGCTGACCGCCTACCGGCGTGCCCGGGGCGCTGGCTTTCTGGTCCGCCGGCCGGACCGGGCAACCCTGTGGACGCTGATCCGCCTGTCGGTTCCGGCCGGCGTCCAGCACATCTTCTTTGCCCTGGGCATGACCCTGTTCTTCTGGATTCTGGGCACAATCGGCACGGCCGAGCTGGCGGCCGGCCACGTGCTATCGAATCTGCTGTTGTTTTGGATGCTGCTGACCAACGGCTTTGGCCTGGCGGCCGCCTCGCTGGTCGGCCAGGCCCTGGGGGCGGGGGCGGTTGACGAGGCGCGCGCCTGGGCCTGGCTGGTCGTCCGTCTGGCCATGGTGTGCGTGGGCCTGCTGGCCCTACCTGCGGTCCTGGTCCCGGATGCCTTTCTGGGTCTCTTTTTGCGCGATCCGATAACCCTCGACCTGGCCCGCCTGCCGCTCCAGCTGACCGCCGCCACCATGGCCCTGGAGGTCATCGGCATGGTGCTGATGAGCGCCCACTACGGGGCCGGCCACAGCCGGCGGGTGATGGTGATTTCCCTGGCCCTGCAGTGGTGCTTTTTTCTGCCCCTGGCGTTCGTGCTCAGCGCGGCGTTTGGCCTGGGGCTGCTGGCGATCTGGAATCTGAATATCGTCTATCGTTTGATCCAGTCCGCAGTCTTCGTGTGGAGCTGGGAGACCGGTGGCTGGTCCCAGGTGCGGATCTGAAAATTTGGGGCTTTCTATTTGACGGAAAGCATGGAATATCCTGTATATACCGTGAATACTGGAAAGCAGGGAAACATGCAAAAATCGGTTCCTTACCCCGAGGTCTATACTGTCGAGGAGTTCGCCCAGATGTTCAAACTCTCGGCCGAGGCGGTACGGAATCTCATTCGCCGTGGAGAGATTGCGGCGATTCGTATCGGCAAGCAGTACCGCATTCCTCAGCCGGTCGTTGACCGCTATTTCGCTCAGGCTCTGCCTCCCCAAGAACGCGGATTCGGGATGTGGAAGGAGAAACCTGTTTCGAGCTTGCGCTATGTCAACAGGCTCAGAGAGCGCGATAGCCGCAGTCCCGAGGCGTTTTTGGCCGATCTGAAAGAGGATGGATAGGTGGCCCGCCGCCCCACCGCATTTCTGGCTGATACCGACATCCTCATTGACTACTTGAACGGTGTGCCACGAATGAGGGAGATTCTGGATGCTCCCCGCTACCGTGTGTACTATTCTGCCATAACCAGAAAAGAGTTACTGGCCAAACGGGGACTGTCGGCAACGGAGCGTCAAAAGATCTACACCCTGCTCCGACATCACCGCCTGATTCCCGTAGACAAGAAGATTGCTGAACGCTTCTCTCGACTGCTCACCACGTATGCTGGACAAGATATCCGCAAAGCGGACGCTTTGGTTGCGGCAACAGCCTGGTCTCGCAATTTGCCCCTGTTCACCAGAAATATCAAACACTACCGGTTCATCTCCGAAATAAGCCTGCTCGACGAGGCTCACCTCTAGCGCAGCCCTACTCCGCGAAGGCCGCAATCAGTTTGTTCCGATAGTGGTCGCGCTGCTCGGCCGTGGTGCCGGTATTCGGCACGGCAACGATGACGGTGTCGAGCAGACCCTCGCGTTCGTTGATCTTGGCCCGGACCCGGTCGACCGGCCCGACCGCGCAAAAAGCGTCCACCATGTCCCTGGGAATCAACTCGATTGCGTCCATGCGC
>WTHE01000318.1 GCA_011523315.1 Candidatus Binatota bacterium | reverse complement strand
CCTTCTGACATTTGCCTTTTGCCCTTTGACATTTGCCTTCTGACATTTGCCTTTTGCCCTTTGACATTTGCCTTCTGACATTTGCCTTTTCCCCTTTCCCAGGACTCCCAGCCATGACACAGCCCGACCCCACGGCAATCATCCACACCGCCCAATCTCAGAGCCGCCACCTGCTGACCGAAGTCGAGTCCAAAGCCCTATTGCGCGCCGCCGGTCTTGACGTGGTGCGCACCGAGCTGGCCTCAAGCCGCGACCAGGCCGTCGGTCTGGCCGAGGAGTTCGGCTGGCCGGTCGTCCTCAAGATTTGCTCCCCGGACATTGTCCACAAGAGCGATATCGGCGGGGTGCGGCTCAACCTTGGCTCGGCCGAGGCCGTTGGCCAGGCGTATGACGCCATCATGAACGCCGCCCGCACGGCCCAGCCCGAGGCCCGGCTCGACGGCGTGTCCGTCCAGCCCATGGCCAAGCCCGGCGTTGAGGTCATTATCGGTCTGACGACCGATCCTCAGTTCGGCTCTTTGCTCATGTTCGGTTTGGGCGGGGTGGCGGTTGAAGTCCTCCAGGATGTGGCCTTTCGGCTGGCACCGCTCACGTCCGACGACGCGCGCGGCATGATCCGTGAACTGCGCGGCCTGCCCCTGCTGACCGGTCATCGCGGTCAGGCTGCGGTCGATCTGAACGCGCTCGAACAGCTGCTGCTCGGCGTGTCCGGGCTGGCGACCAGCTATCCCCAGATCCAGGAACTCGACCTGAACCCCAGCCTCGCCTATGCGGACGGCTGCCTGGCGGTCGACGCCCGGATCGTCCTGCGGTCTGACGGCCCGCCTCCTGCCCCGCGTCCGCTGTCCGAGCATACCCAGGCGGCCCTGGAACGGGTGTTTCATCCCAAGGCGGTGGCGGTCATCGGCGACAAAAAAGCCATGAACTATATGTGGCTGCGCAGTCAAAACCGGTTCCAGGGCAAGGTCTACTCGGTCCAGATCGACGAGCGCGAACTCCCCGGCATTGAAGCCCTGGGGGTGCCCAACTACACCAGTCTGGCCGATATTCCGGACGAGATTGATTACGTCATGACCGCCGTTCCGCGTCAGGTCACGCCCAGGATTATTGCCGACTGTGCGGCCAACAAGGTCGGCGGGGTGATGCTGTTCACCTCGGGCTTCTCAGAGGTCGGCGATGCGGAGGGAAAACAGCTGGAGCAGCGGCTGGTCGAGACCGCCGAAGCGTCCGAGCTGGCCCTGATCGGCCCGAACTGCATGGGCGTCTACAACCCCCAGATCGGTCTGCGCAACTACACCGAGCTGCCGACCGGCGAGGCCGGCGATGTCGGGTTCATCGGCCAGAGCGGGACCCACACCATCACCTTCAGTCTGGCCGCCCCCCAGCACGGCATTCGTATCAGCAAGGCGGTCAGCTTCGGCAATGCTGCGGTGCTGGACGCCAGCGACTATCTCAACTATCTGGCTGCGGACGAGCAGACCCGGCGCATCGGGATGTATCTGGAAGGCGTGCGTGAAGGGCGGCGCTTCTTCTCCCTGCTCCGGGAGGTGACGCCCCACAAGCCGGTGGTCATCTGGAAGGGCGGTCAGAGTGAGGCCGGCCAGCGGGCGACCTCGTCGCATACCGGCTCGCTGGCCACGCCGGTGGCGATCTGGGATGCGGTGGTCACACAGGCCGGAGCCATTCCGGTCGCAGATTTCGATACCCTGCTGGATGTCCTGCACCTCCTCGGCCTTGCCAAACCCACCACCGGAGACGGGGTCGGACTGGTCGCCATGACCGGCGGGCCGTCAGTGGTCATTACCGATGCGTTTGAACAGGCGGGACTGCGGGTGCCGGAACTCAGCCAGGACTCGTACCAGGAACTGGCGTCGTTTTTCACCGTCATAGGCGGCAGTTTCCGCAACCCGCTCGACTCGGGCTATACGATCGGCATGGGACAATCGACCGACAATCTGGCCCGGCTGTTGTCGATTCTGGAGCGCGACCCCAGGATTGACGCCATCGTCATGGATACCGGCGCCGGGCTGGTGGCCGGCCAGTGGCAGGCCCGGCCACAGCTCCTCGACAGTCTGCTCGACACCTTGTCGGCCTTTGCCACGCGTTCGGCCAAGCCCTTTCTGACCGTCCTCCAGCCGTTCAACCGTGAGGCCGAGCTGCTGTCGGTTCGGGAGCAGTTTCACGCCGCCGGGCTGCCCACCTTTGCCACCCACGCCCGGGCTGCCCGCGCGCTGGCTCTGGTCACCGGCTACCGTCGTTTTCAGGCCTCGGCCTCCGAACCCTAGCTCCCAGGAGATCGTCCTGGCGGGCCTGACGCGCCGCCCGAGAAGAGATCGCCGAGCCACGCCCGGCTCTCCCCGCCGGCCTCAATTGACCCACTGTCGGCGATACGATAGCACAGGCTACGACAGGTGCGCTTCAGATACGACTGCAAGAAAGCGGAGAATACAGGAAGGAGGAAAACAATGACCTATATCATCACCCGGCTGTGTCGGGATTGTCTTGACACCGGCTGTGTTGCCGTCTGCCCGGTGGACTGCATCTACAAATACGTTGGTGATGACAACGAGCAGTTTCCGAACCAACTCTACATTCATCCTGACGAGTGTATTGACTGCGGGGCGTGCGAACCGGAATGCCCCTGGCAGGCCATTTTTGAGGAAGTTGCCGTTCCCGATGTCTTCGAAGAAGATACGCCTCTGAACTACGCCATGGTCGATCCGATTGACGACTTCGAGGTTGCCCTCCACGAAAAACCGGAGAACCCCTCACCCGAGGAGATCCAGGCCAATAAAGAGAAATGGGGCTGGGACGGCTGAGGTCATACGGGCAAGAGCGCTGCTCTTGCCCCTGCCGCACGCCAGCCTAGGTGCTGCGTTTCAGCTCTTCTTCGACCAGGACCAGCCGGTCGTTGCCAAAAAACATGGAGCCGTTGACGAACATGGTCGGGGTGCCATAGCCGCCGCGCTGTATGACCTCGTCCGTGTTGGCCCGCACGCGGTCCTTGTACTCCTGACGGGCGATTTTCTCAAAATACTCCTGCGGGTCGAGCCCGACCTCCTCCACAATGGCGCGCAGCACCGCGTCCTGGCTGATGTCTTTGTCCTCACCCCAGTAGGTCTCAAACACGCGGTAGCTATAGGCCAGGAAGCGGTCCGGGTGCTCCAACGCGACCAGGGCGCCGCGCAGAGCCTTGACCGAGTTGACCGGAAACACGCTGGGCGGATTCTTGATCTTGAGCCCGTAATAGCGCGCCCAGTCCTGCATGTCCTTGGCCATGTATTTCTGTTTGGCCGGGACGCCCTTCTCGCGGAACTCGTACACCGACGGATTGATCGAGTTGAAGATTCCGCCGACCAGAATGGGCCGCCACTCCAGGTCGGCCGCGTACTTCTGACACAGCCCGTCGATCCTGGTAAAGGCCAGATACGTCCAGGGGCTGGAATAGTCATAAAAAAATTCTACCCGAGCGGCCATGTCGTGTTCTCCTCTCTCAGTGGCTAGGCAGTCAGGAAATCGGCAATCATCCGGTTCATGTCCTCGGCGTAGGCCAGGTGGATATTGTGTTTGCCGTTGGGAAAAAGATGCACCCGCGAGCCGACAATGCCCCCGTGCAGGACATCGGCATGAAAACGCGGCACGAGCGGATCCTTCTCGCCGTGCAGGATAAAAGTCGGACACCGAATCTCGGCCAGGCGCCCACGACACACATCGCCCCCGGCCTGATACAGGGCCTGCATGGCGTCGCACCAGTCCGTCCACAGCTCCTGGAGATCGTCGCCGTAGATGGCGCCCATCCCTTCGCGCATCCGGGGCGACCAGGACGACACGGCGCGGGTTTTCTCGTAGCCGTCGATATCCTCCTGGCTGATATACGCGTTGCCGCCCCACACGACGAGTTTTTCCACCTGCCGGGGATGGGCCAGGGTCAGCAGCAGGCCGATGATCGCCCCGTCGCTCCAGCCCCCAACGGCGTAGGACTCACAGCCCAGGTGGGCCATCAGGGCCACACAGTCTTCGGCGTCCTGGTGGTAGAAGTCAACCGGGAACGCACGCCGGGGCGGGCGTGAGCTGCCATAGCCGCGCGGGTCAAAGCTGATCACCCGCACCCCCAGTCCGGGCAGCTGTTCGAGTTGCGGCCCAAAGTCCGACCGGGCGGTTCCGAGCGCGCCGGGGATCAAGACCAGCGGCGGCCCGTGTCCGTGGTCTTCATAGTACAGCCTGACTCCCCTGACCTGTGCATACGGCATGTCTTCACCTCCTGTGCGTGGCCCATTCTGATACCACGATTATGGCCAAGAGAGAACATGGCCAAGAGAGAACCGGGCGGCCGCTCTCTTGCAGAACGCGCCGATCTCTGCCACAACACACGGGCGTATGAAAACCATAGGACTGACCGGTGGCATAGGCTCGGGCAAGAGCACCGTCTCCCAACTGCTGGCCGAACGCGGCGCGTTCGTCATTGACGCCGATAAGGTCGGCCACGAAATCTACCTGCCGGGCAAAGAAGCCTGGCAGCAGGTCACGGCCGCCTTTGGCCCGGAGATTCTGGCTGCGGATCAGACCATTGACCGCAAAAAGCTCGGGGCAATCGTATTCGGCAGCACCGAGGCGCGCCAGCGTCTGAACGCCATCGTCCATCCCCTGATGTTCAAGGATATCGCCGCGCGCATTCAAGCCAAACGTGCGACCGGATTTTCCGCGCCCATCGTGGTCGAGGCGGCCATCCTGATTGAGGCCAACTGGATCCCCCTCGTCGACGAGGTATGGCTGGTCGAGGCCAGCACCGGGGCCGTGGTCGAACGCGTCGCCGCCCAGCGCGGCTTGGCCACCAGCGATACCGAGGCGCGCATCGCCAGCCAGCTGTCCAACGCCGAGCGGCGCAAACACGCCCAGCTCGTTATCCACAACGACGGCTCGCTGGCCGACCTCAAACAGCGCGTAGACCGGGCCTGGGAGCGGCTGTCACAATGAGCAAACTGTGTGTCCGCGGTGTCATCTTCGATATGGACGGCACCCTGGCCGACTCGGTCGAGTACTTCTACCATGTCTCGCTCGAAGTCCTCGAGATCGCCGGCATCCCCCTGCCGTCACGCGACCGGGTGTATGAACTCATGCGGACCGGCCAGGACAATCCGCTGGCCAAACTCTTTCCGCCCGACCATCCCGACCCGGAGGCGACCCTCAAGCGCATTGTCGATACGCGGATGGACATGTGGATGGATCACTATTACCACAAGACCGAGGCGATTCCGGGCAGCCTGGACCTGCTCAAGAGCCTGCACGCCCAGGGGCTGCGGCTCGGCATTGCCACCTCCTCGGGGCGCACGCTGCCGTTTCTGGACCACTGGGGGGTCCGCCATCTGTTCAGCAGTATCATCGGCCGTGAGGATGTCACCAACAGAAAGCCGCATCCCGAGCCGATTCTCAAATGTCTGGAGCGCCTGGCGCTTCAGCCCCACGAGGCGGTGTATATCGGCGACTCGCCCATCGACGTGCAGGCCAGCCGAGCGGCCGGCTCACATACTGTCGGCGTCCTGACCGGCACCAGCACCCGCGAAATCATGACCGACCACGCGCCGGACTACATTCTGGACAGCGTGGCCGAGCTGCCAAACATCCTGGCCCCCGCATCGGCGCCCGCATAGGAGGACACAGGCATGGGACGTCTGCTTGGTATTGCCGTTCGTGGCGCCTCGCGTGCGCCAATGGAAACCCGGGACACCGTCCACATCAGCCGAGACACGGGTCTTGAGGGCGACTATCGCGGCAAGTATGGTCCGCGCCAGATTACCGTGCTGTCCCAAGAGGCGTGGCAGGCTGCCTGCCAGGATGTCCAGACCGAACTGCCGTGGACGACCCGCCGGGCCAACCTGTTCGTCAGCGGGATTGAGCTTGCGCGAACGACCCGCCAGGTGTTGCATATCGGCCCGGTCAGACTCGCCATTACGGGTGAAACCGACCCGTGCGAGCGGATGGACATGCAGCACATGGGCTTACGTCAGGCTCTCGTCCCGGCCTGGCGGGGCGGGGTCACGTGTTTTGTGATGACTCCGGGCAACATCCGGCTTGGCGACGAGGTCCAGCTCCTGCCCAGTTCATCAGCAGACTGAACGCTGTCCGGCATCGCATCCAGCTATCACACCTCCTCCGCTTCGGCATAGCCGAGGCTGCGGATATCCCGCTCGTGTCCGTGCCGGGTGATGGTGTATTTGCTGACCAGATAGATCGAAATCCAGGGCAGGCTCAGGTTGAGGGCCAGATGGAAAGCGGCCAGATTGCGTATCGGCTCCTGCATGGCCTCTACGCTCGGGTTGGCCACCGAGAAGCCAAAGACTGACAACAGCTGTCCGACGATGAACACCCCACCGGCGCTGATCATCTTCTGGGCCAGGGCCGAGCCCGAGGTCAGCAGCCCCTCGCTCCGGCGCCCGGTCTGGCGCTGACTCTCCTCGACGATATCCGCGCCCATAGAGCCAATCAGGACGAAGCCGATGACCGCCACCGCCACCAGAAATGCGCCGTGCAGCAGGAGCAGCCACCACAGCAGGTCGGTGCCATTGGCCGGAAACAGCGGCACCGACACCAGGGGGTCGAGCAGCCGCAGCCCCAGCGGCAGCGGACCCAGTATGGTCGACAGCACAAACAGGCTGATCGCGGTCCGCTTCTTGTCCCGTCCGCGCGTCAGGGGGTAGGCCAGCAGCCCGCAACTTATGGCCACGATCATGTAGACAACCGGAAAGATCTGGACGTGTTCCGGGGTCCACTGCCAGAAATACAGGTCGTAGTAGCGGTCGGTATTGCTGTGCA
>WTHE01000557.1 GCA_011523315.1 Candidatus Binatota bacterium | reverse complement strand
GGGGATAGACCTCGTGCAAACCTCATACCACGCGCCACAATGATGGTTCCCCCGTACACGCGGGGATAGACCCGACCCGGCCCGCCTGCACCCAGCCATGATGGAAGAAGTGTTGTACGGCTGTGACGTGATGCCCTCGGCCATACACATTACCGGCTCCACCCTATCCGGGGTGCAGCCGCAGGTTCAGTTTGGCAGGTCACGGCTGTATACCCTGGCTTATGGCCGGCAGGCAGACGACAGCGTGAAGATCGGCTCGTTGGAACTGCTCCATGCGACACAGCAATTGGTGCTCATCAACACCAGCGATCCAGCCCAGCGGACGGGCAGCGCAGGAGAGGAGACAGCGGCCCACATTCTGACTGACATCCCCGATGAAGGGTTTGACTTGGTAATTATGAACCCGCCGTTTACTCGGAATACCACCAATGAAGGGGCATATACTGACCAATTCAATGCTGCTTTTGCTGCCTTTGGTACGAGTGATGCAGACCAAAGAGATATGGGCAAACGGCTGACTCAACTGAAAAAGGACACCTGCTACCACGGCAATGCCGGTATTGCCTCGGCCTTTGCGGCGTTGGCCCATTCCAAGCTCAAGCCCGGTGGCGTACTGGCCTTGGTCCTGCCCTTGTCCGCCGCCTCCGGCCAGTCATGGCAGAGATTTCGACAGATGCTTGCGCAGAGCTACAAGGATTTATCTGTTTTGAGTCTTGCGACCAACGACGACGATATATCCTTCTCCTCAGATACGGGCATGGCTGAATGCTTGGTTGTTGCCTGCAAGGTTGGGGCGAATGCGGGGGCGATACATGCATCGCCCCGACAGCAAAACCGGATTCAATACACCTCCCTGAACCGCAGGCCACAGGGTTTTGCCTCCGCCGCCGCCATCGCTGCCAGCCTTATTCGCAGTGAATCCGTCAGGCAGATTGAAGACGGGCCTTACGGCGGGACGCCGGTGATGGTTGGGGATGAACTGGTCGGCGAGATGCTGACCGCTCCGTACGGCACGGACGGCGAGACATGGGCAGGCGTACGCCTCTCAGACTACTCGCTGGCGCAAACTGCCTATGCGTTGTCGTGCTCTCAACTTCTGTGGCTTCCCGGCAGTTCTTCCCTCCTTGAACTCAAGACAGCTTCGTTAGGTATTTTGGGCAGGCTTGGTTTGCATCACCGCGACATTGTCGGTCCGCCCCCGCGCGGTCCGTTCACCAAGGCGGCTGCCAACCCGACTGCTACCTATCCCGCCCTGTGGAATCACAATGCTAAGAACGAGACACGCCTGGTGTGCATCCCGGATTCCCAACTGCTGGTCAGGCCGGGCATGGAAGAAAAAGCCACCGCAGCATGGACAACCGCCAGTCATGCCCATATCACTCTTGATTTTCGTTTCAATTCCCAACCACTCGCCGTCACAATCACTGAGCAGAAAAGCATGGGCGGGAGAGCATGGCCCAGTATGATTTTTCCTGACGGGCGCTTCGACCATGCCTTCGCCGTATGGTGCAATTCTACGCTGGGTCTCCTCCTATATTGGTGGCATGCCAATCGGCAACAAGACGGACGCGGGATCACAGCCATACGAGCGGTCGAACCTCTGTCGGTGCTCGACTTCCGTACACTGAACGACAATCAGCTATTGACCGCTAAGGCAATTTTTGACGAGTTTCGGGACACGGAACTGCTGCCGGCCTACCTGGCCGATGCCGACACCAACCGCGCCCGGCTCGACCGCCGTGTCATCTGCGACCTGCTGGGCTTTGACGACGCTATCTACCAGGCTGTGCGGCGGCTGGCCGCCAAGTGGTGCGCCGAACCGTCCGTGCATGGCGGCAAGGGCCGCCCGAAGAACGCCAGGCTCGTGGGCTGAGGCGCGTTGGCAATGGTTTGCGCTGCTGGCGGGTGGCGTGTATGGTGGGGAAGATGTTGATGGGACTCGCTGAGAGACGCCACGCCCTGTCCCCACTCTCCAGGCGGCAGACCGGAAACGGGGTGTTTGCGGACATCGACGGCAAGAATAGGCGCAAAAGAGACTGCCGGACCGATGCGATGGTGTCTGTGAACCCCTCCGTGCCACCCAGGTATACTTTTAGCCCATTTTTAGCCCATTTTTTTCTTGTAACTCCTTGATTTTCCTCACTTCAGAAAAAAGGGGGGGGAGGGGGTCCACTGCCCCATTTTCAGGCAGCTTCAGGCTGAACCCGCTTCTTACTCGCCCCGTCGTCCTGTCCTCCAGTTGCTCCAAACGAGAAGCCCGAAAATGACTGTGAGCCAGCCTAGCGCAAATAACGCTGCTGTGTCGCCCTGATCGACGAGAGGAGTCGAGTTGCGAAAGAGATTAGGGGCAGCGTCATGGACAACACTCATCGGGCTGCTCAGTCTGTGGCTGGTGGGAGCGACCAGCCCATGCGGGGCGGAGGTCGCTGCGGGCGATACCCTCACCAGAGACACGGTCTCGCAAGCCGAAACCCTCCTCACTCCGTCAACCCGCTGGATGCTGGAACAGGGCATGCCGATGCGGATCATTGCCACCAAACGGGTGACCTGGCCCGCAGCCTACGAGGAGGCCACCGAGAAATTCGCCAGCCAGGTCAGCCTGTCCGACGACGGACGGCAGCTGATCAACTATGTGGCCGGCTGCCCCTTTCCGTCCATTGACCTCAACGATCCTTTGGCCGGCTTTCGGATCATGTGGAACCAGGAACATCCGCCGTTCAGCATCGACAATTTCGGCACCGACTCGACAACCCAGACGGTGGGCGCCGGCGGCGGGCTGGAACGCACCTTCTCCTATCCGTGGCGGCGCCTGATGTGGACCGGTCGCCTGTACAGCGACCCCAAACCGGTCATCCCCCACGCCCGGAACGTCAGCCACACCAATCTGATCGGTCCCGCCTTTCTGCCCAACGACCACAAGGGCACCTCCATCCTGTCTTTCCGCTACCAGGCGCCGGACGATCTCGACGACACCTACGCCTACATCCCCGAGACGCGCCGTGTGCACCGGGTCAGCATCGTTGATCGCAGCACTCCGCTGTGGCGGACGGACGTCGATCTGGATTCGTGGTGGGGCTTTAACGCCAAGCTCAGCTTCTGGAGCTTCCGGGTGCTGGCCGACAAGGACATCTTGGCGGTCGTGCATAGCGACAAGTACGGCGATCCGTCGGCCTGGTGCGCAGCCCAGAACGAGAATCGGGGCATCCTGGCCGCCCTGCCCTGTGTGCCGTGGGAGAAACGGCGGGTATGGGTCGTCGAGGCCATCCCGGTCGGCTATGCCGGACGCTATACCTACTCCAAGCGCATACTGTACGTCGACCAGGAGTTCTATGCCCCGCTGCTCCAGGAAATCTACGATCTGCAGGGCGAGCTGTGGAAGGTCTTCGTGCGCAGCATCGCCTACACCGCCAAGCCCCACGACCGCTATCCCGTCAACCCGATTGCGGGCGCCCGCTACAACTATAGCGACGAATGGGCCTTCATGCCCCAGGCGGTGATGATCGATATGCAGGCCCCCCACGCCACGACTTTTGAGGCCCCGGCCGTCCACAGCCCGCCTGCGGAGTGGCAGACCGAGTGGTATTTCAACGAGGATATCGACAGCAATAATGCGTCGATTTTTTCCCGCAACTATCTGATCAGGAGCGGACGCTAGGACTGGACTCAACGGTCCAGGTCGTCCCGGTCGGCGAATCCTTGAGCACGATCCCCTGGGCCTGGAGCTGATCGCGGATCGCGTCGGCGGTGCTGAAATCTCTGGCTTTGCGGGCTGCGGCCCGGTCGGCGATCAGCTGCTCAATCGCCTGCGGGCTCAGGCCGCTGCTGGCCAGCCCTTCTTGCCGGACCCGACCCAAAAATTCGGCCGGCGTCTCCTGCAACATCCCCAGCACCCCGCCTATTGTGTGCAGGTCCTGACGGAGTTGGGGCAGGCTGTCGAGCTGTCCGGCATCGAGCCGCCGGTTGGCCTCCCGAACCGTCTCAAACACCACACCCAGCGCCCGAGGCGTGTTGCAGTCGTCATCCATGGCGTCCTGAAAGCGGCTCAGAACCGAAGAGTCCGCAGCGCGCGGGCGGTCCGGCTTGCGCCCGGCATCCGGTCCGAGCGCCTCGTCGAGGCGGGCCAGGGTCTGGTACACCCGACGCAGGCTCTTTTCAGCCTCGTCCAGCTTCTGGTCCGAGAAGTCAAGCGGCATACGGTACTGGGTCGATAACAACACGATTCGCAAGACCTCGGCCGCGCGGGCTTCCAGCACCTGGCCGATGGTCAGGAAGTTGCCCAGCGACTTCGACATCTTTTCGTGCTCAACGGTGACCATGCCGTTGTGCAGCCAGTAGCGCGCAAAGGGGCGCTCTTTTGCGCCTTCGGACTGTGCAATCTCATTCTCATGATGGGGGAATATGAGATCCGCTCCCCCACCATGAATATCGAACGGTTGGCCCAGATAGCGGCTGCTCATGGCCGAGCACTCGATATGCCAGCCGGGCCGGCCCTTGCCCCAGGGGCTGTCCCACTCAGGCTCTCCGGGCTTGCTGGCCTTCCACAGGGCAAAATCCAGGGCGTGGCGTTTGCGCGCATCGACCTCGACCCGGGCGCCGGCCAGCATGTCGTCGAGTTGGCGATGCGAGAGCTTGCCATAGGCGGCAAAGCGCTCAACCGCGTAGTACACATCGCCCCCAACCGCATAGGCCAGCCCCTTGTTCTCCAGGTCCCGGATCAGGTCGATCATCTCGGGAATATGCTGCGTGGCCCGAGGCTCGGCGGTCGGCGGCACACAGCCCAGCGCTCGCATGTCCTGGCCGAACTCACGGATATAGGTCTCGGACAGCTCCTGGGTCGAGATGCCGCGTTCGTTGGCCCGGCTGATGATCTTGTCATCCACATCGGTAAAGTTGCGTACAAAGCGGACTTCGTAGCCCAGAAAGCGCAGATAGCGGTAGATGACATCAAAGGTGACCAGGGCTCGGGCGTGCCCGACGTGCGAGCGATCATAGACCGTCACCCCGCACACATACATGCCGACTTTGCCGGCGGTCAGCGGAACGAACTCCTCGTCCCTGCCGGTCAGGGTGTTATGAAAATGCAACGCCATGGTGTTGCCGCCCAGAGCTGCCTACTGCCGGCCCGCCACCAGCTGATCGACCACCGAGGGGTCGGCCAGGGTCGAGGTATCTCCCAGCTGGTCGAGCGCCCCCTCGCCGATCTTGCGCAGAATGCGGCGCATGATCTTGCCGCTGCGCGTTTTGGGCAAACCCTCGGCAAACTGGAGCTTATCCGGGCTGGCGTGGGGGCCGATCTCGCGGCGGACGGTGGCAATCAGTTCCTTGGTCATGTCCGGGGAAACCTGCTGGCCGGTCTTGAGCGTCACGAAGGCGTAGATGCCCTGGCCTTTCAGCTCGTGGGGCATGCCCACCACCGCAGCCTCGGCCACCGCCGGATGTTTACCCAGCGCGCCTTCGACCTCGGCCGTCCCCAGGCGGTGGCCGGAGACGTTGATCACATCGTCCACCCGGCCGGTGATCCAGTAGTACCCGTCAGCGTCTCGGCGGCAGCCGTCGCCGGTGAAATACTTGCCCGGATACATGGCGAAGTACGTCTGGTGAAAACGCTCGTGGTCGCCGTACACGGTCCGCATGATACCCGGCCAGGGAAACTTGAGACACAGGTTGCCGGACACGTCGTTGCCCTCAAGCTCATTGCCCTGCTCATCAACCAGACACGGCTGGGCGCCAAAAAACGGCCGGGTGGCCGAGCCGGGCTTGGTCCTGGTTGCTCCGGGCAGGGGCGTGATCAGAATGCCGCCGGTTTCGGTCTGCCACCAGGTATCGACAATCGGGCAGCGCTCCTGGCCGATGACCTGGTAATACCAGTGCCACTCCGGGCTTTTAATCGGCTCGCCGACCGTGCCCAGGATACGCAGACTGGACAGGTCATATTGTGCCGGCCAGCTGTCGCCCTCTTTCATCAGCGCCCGCAGGGCGGTTGGCGCGGTATAGAAGATATTGACCTTGTGCTGCTCCACGATCTGCCAAAAGCGGCCAAAGTCCGGATAGTTGGGCACCCCCTCAAACATCATCGTCGTAGCCCGGTTGCTGAGCGGCCCGTAGACGATATAGCTGTGGCCGGTGACCCAGCCGATATCCGCAGTGCACCAGTAGGTGTCGCCGGGACGATAATCAAACACATACTTATGCGTGATCGAGGCGTAGACCAGATAGCCCCCGGTGGTGTGCAGCACGCCCTTGGGTTTGCCGGTCGAACCCGAGGTATACAGGATAAACAGCGGATCCTCGGCGTCCATGTGTTCGGGCGGGCAGTCCTCGGACTGTTCGGCAACCAGCTCATGCCACCACACGTCGCGCCCGGTCTGCATGGCCACCGCCTGGCCGGTCCGTTGTACGACCACGACGTTTTCAATCGAGGGACAGTCGGCCACCGCAGCGTCGGCGTTGGCCTTCATCGGGATATCGTTTTTGGCCCCGCGCAAGCCGGTATCCTGGGTGATCAGGACCTTACAGCTCGAGTCCTGGATCCGATCCCGCAGGGAATCCGGTGAGAAGGCGCCAAATACGATGGAATGCACGGCACCGATACGGGTACAGGCCAACATGGCGACAGCCAGCTCGGGAATCATCTGCATATAGATGCAAACGCGGTCGCCCTTGGTGACCCCCAGGGCTTTCAGGGCGTTGGCGAAGCGGCACACCTGGTCGAGCAACTCGGCATAGCTCAGCTGGCGCGATTCCGCAGCGTCATTGCCCTGCCAGATCAGGGCCGTCTGTTGGCCGGCCCCGGCTTCGACGTGCCGATCGAGACAGTTGTAGG
>WTHE01000511.1 GCA_011523315.1 Candidatus Binatota bacterium | reverse complement strand
ACTGGGGTCTTGGCCTCGCTGCCCGCCTGGGCTATCCGGGTCTCCCCCCTGGGCACGGAGTGCGGGGTCGGGTTGGGCGGCCGCTCGCCGCGTCCCGCCTGTCCCTTGGTCGGATTGGGATTGCTTGTCGCCGTGTTGTTCGGGCGGCTCAAATTGAATGCCGCCGCCTGCCTGTTGGGGCGGTTCGGCCTGACGGTTGCGGCCACCCGCCGCAGGCTTGTCATCTCGCCGGCCCGGCTCTTGGCCGGCCCCTTCAGCTGCCGAGGAGTTCTTGCGGTCTCCTTGCGACGGCTGGTCGCCGCCCGCCCCATCCTGTTCGTGCCGGCCCTGGGTGGCCAGCAGGTCAATCGACACGAGTTGCGGCAGGAGTTGCGGGAGCTGAATGTTGAGCCTGAGGCGCTGCTGTGTCTCTTCGATAAGACGTTCCTTTTCCTGGGGACTCAGCTCCGGTGCCTTGAGTTTTTCGACCAGGGAGAGCAGCTCAGCGCCCGCTTCTCTCTCCGGTCGGGTTTCGCCCTGGGTGGCCAGTTCATGGGCTTTTTTTTCAAGCTCGGCCATGGACAGGGGCTGTTGAGACAGGTCGAGGGGGGGAGGAAGCAGGGCGGAAATGGGCTGGGACGATAGCACGAACAGGCCAAAAGCCCCGGCCACACACAGGCCGGACACCAGCAGGCCGACCGGCACGCGTCTGTCCCACCGAAACGGCACATCCCGTTCCGGCACAAAAAACGCCGCCCGCTTGTCCGTGTCACGCTCCAGCAGGGGCAATAAGGTGGGTGCTTGAGGCTGCGAGAGGGTTGCCAGGGTCAGAAAGCGCTCTTTGCCCAGCATTCTTTCATCCAACAGCCCGGCGGCGCTGTGGTGTTCGGCGTCGTGTCGGGTATGACGCAGAGCCGTCCACAGGAAGAACGCCCAGACCCCGAGGGGAGCCAGCAGCAGGCCGAGCGGCCAGGACACGCTTGCCAGCAGCAGGCCGCCGCCCAGACCGAGAGCCACACCCAGGGGCACAAAGAAGCCCAGGACGTTGAGACGCCGCTGGCGACGCAGGTGCTGGGCCGTCCTGTTGATCAGCGTGAACGCAAGTTGGTGCCGAGCCATGGGCGTGTCTCAGGAGCGCCGTCTTTGAAAACGCCGGACGGCCCGATTGTGCTCGGCCAGGCTGACTGAAAAATGATGGGTGCCATCACCGCGAGCCACAAAGTACAGATAGTCCGTGTTGGCCGGGTACAGGGCGGCCCGCAGGGCGGCCAAGCCGGGGCTGGCAATCGGGCCCGGCGGCAGGCCACGGATCACATACGTGTTATACGGTGTCGGGGTTTGCAGGTGGCGGCGGGTGAGGTTGCCGTCAAAATTTTTGATGCCGTAGATAACGGTCGGGTCACACTGGAGTCGGATGCCTCTGTTGAGCCGATTGTGGATCACCGCCGCGATCAGCGGGCGTTCGGCGGCCTGGCCGGTCTCTTTTTCGATAATCGAGGCCAGGGTGACGACCTCGTGCAGGCTCAATCCCAGCTCGGCGGCCCGGCGCTCCAGGGCCGGCTCCCAGGCGGCATAAAAACGGGCGATCATCCGGCCCAGGATTTCTCGGGCCGGAGCCCGAACCGAGAACTGATAGGTGGCCGGGTAGAGATAGCCTTCGAGGCTGTTGGCGGGCAGTCTCCAGTCGGCCAGGAACTCGGGGTCGGCATTCAGACACACAAAGCTCTCAGCCGCGCCGAACCCCCGCTGTTCGAGCAGCTGAGCGATCTGCGCCAGGTTGAATCCCTCGGGAATCGTGACGGTCCGGCGCACGAGCTGGCCCTGACTCAGCCGTGTGAGCAGCTCCAGGGGAGAGAGCGCTTTGGGAAAGAGGTATTCGCCGGGCTTGATGTGTCTATCCATACCGCTCCAGCGAGCCCACAGGCGAAAGACCCAGACCTGGTTCAGCAGGCCTTCGGTGTGCAGGTGGCGGGCGATGGCGTCCAGTGGGGAACCGTTTTGGACAAAGAAACGGACGGGTTGAGGCAACGGCGGACCCGGTGTCATCAGAGCCCGATAGCCGAACCAGGCCGCGCTTCCGCCGATCAGAAGCGGCGCAAGCAGGCTGACCAGGAACAGGGCGCGCTTTCCCCGCTTGCCTGTTTGCATAGCAGGCAAGACTACCACCCCCCGCTCTTCGACACAATCTCAGCCACGGTCGATGTCCTTGACATTTACGCCTGGGGCTGGCAGGCTTGCCCGTGTTTTTCGCTGTGGATGCGAGATGGGATCTCACAAAAGCCCTCTTCTTACCGGCATAGTGCATGGTCATATCCAGTCGCTGATCATTGCTCCTGTCCTTGCCCTGTGTCTGCTCGGGATCATTGTCCGCAATGCCAGTTCGGCCGTGGATCATTGGGTTGAGGAACAAAAGGTCATTGAGCAACTTCAGCAGCGTTTGAGTGAGGTCCACAGGATTCGTGCACCGCTGCTCAGCCGCTCTGAAGAGTTCCCCGCTCTGGAGTTCCCCGTCGCTCTGCCTGTGGCCTCCGACGAGTCGTTCCCTCAGCCTGCGGTCGTAGCGCTCGCCGCCTTTTCTGTTGAGCCAGGTGATGAGCAAGCTGAGCAGCCGCTGAGTGAAGTCCACACCATCCGCCATCCGTCAGCCCTCCTCCAGTCTGAGACATTGCCGGCCCCGGAGTTCCCCGCCGCTCCGCCTGCGGTGTCAGATGAATCGCCCTCGTCACCCGCAGTCGCAACAATCACTCCAGCTGTTGAACCGCTGTCTCAGCCCCACACTTTCCCGCTCCAGACCACGTACACCGTGCGCAAGAACGATACCTTTGAGACCATACTGCGCGGTCAGGGGATCGGCCGGAAGGCGGGAGCCGGATGGATTACGGCCTGGATTGCGGCCGCCAAAAAGGACAAACAGGTACGCAATCTGCAAATCGGTCAGCGCTTCTCTTTCGTTTTTGCCGAAGGTCCTGAGGCGCCGCTGCTGACCAGTCTGCGCTATGAGATGGGCGCCCTGTCCCAGCTGACGCTTGAACGGGAGGCGGACGGGAGCGTGAGCTCGCGCACCGAGAAGCTGTCCACCACCAAAGTGTGGCGCGCGACCGCCGGCCGCATCACCAGCAGTCTGTATGAGGCTGCGGTGCAAAACGCCGATGTGCCCAGGCGTATCGTCGATGAAATGGTCGATCTGGGTTGGGACCTTGATTTCTTTTCCGACCTCAGAGCCGGGGACATCTTTAAGGTCATCTTTGAAGAGTACCAGCGTGAGGACGGTCAGCCGGTTCAGTATGGGCGGGTTTTAGCGGCTGAAATTGTCAATAGAGGCAAGGTGTCACAAGTCTTGTTGCCCACCCGTGACCAGGGCTTCCTCTACCCGCTGCGGTTTACCCGGATTTCGTCCGTGTTCACCACCGCCCGGTTTCATCCTATCCTCAAACGCCACCGCCCCCACAACGGCGTGGATTTTGCCGCCCCGCGTGGGACGCTGGTCCGAGCGGTAGCCGATGGGACCATCACCTACGCCGGTCGGGAGGGTGGATTTGGTCGGCTTATCCGCATTGACCATGCGGGCGGCTACAGGACGGAATACGCCCATCTGGATAGCCTTGCCAGCGGGATCAGACGCGGACAACAGGTCAGACGCGGGCAAAAAATCGGCAGGGTCGGCTCGACCGGCTTGGCCACCGGCCCGCATCTCCACTTTGGTCTGATCAAAAATGGGAGATACGTGAACCCGCTGAAGAATTTGTCCAAGACCGCCTCCAGAAGCGACCGGCAGAAACCGAACCCGGCCCAGGCCGAGTTGAAAAAAACGCTGGCCGCATACCTGGCTCAGCTGGATATCAGCCAGACCGTAGAAACGCGGGTGTTTGCCGCAGTGGCGACGGCCACGTCAACCCTCTAGCCCCGCTCTTGCACGCCCCCCCCGATCTTCGGCTGCGTGTTG
This sequence comes from Candidatus Binatota bacterium, assembly GCA_011523315.1. Taxonomy (GTDB): domain Bacteria; phylum Desulfobacterota; class Binatia; order Bin18; family Bin18; genus JAAXHF01. Next base: position 2,936 of record WTHE01000511.1, on the reverse strand, counting down.
CCCAGACTGACATCGCCCGCGGTTGGGAGTTGACACCCTCAAGCCGCTCACATAGGTACACAGGGATGGCATACGCAGTTATCCGAACGGGTGGAAAACAGTACCGGGTGACACCCGGCGAACTGCTCAGAATCGAGTCCTTGAAAGGCGAGCCCGGTAGCCAGGTCGAGTTCAGCGAGGTGCTGCTCACCTCAAACGAGGGGACGGTTCAGGTCGGCAGGCCGACCGTTGCCGGAGCCAGGGTGGTAGCCCAGATCGTCGAGCATGGCAGAGAGCGAAAAATTCTCGTGTTCAAGAAAAAGCGGCGCAAGGGATACCGTCGCAAACGTGGCCATCGTCAAGCGTTTACGGCGGTGCGCGTCCAGGATATCAGTCTTGCTCATTAGGCAGGGCATGCCCCTACGGATTCGGGAGGACCAACCATGGCGCATAAAAAAGGACAGGGATCAAGTCGGAATGGACGCGACAGTCCGGGCCAGCGACGTGGTGTGAAACTCTTTGGCGGCCAGCACGCCAAGGCTGGCAATATCATTATCCGTCAACTCGGCACCCGCATTTATCCGGGCACAAACGTCGGCATGGGGCGGGATTATACGATTTTTGCCAAGGTTGACGGCACGGTCCGTTTCGAACGGATGGGAAAGACACGGAAACGGGTCAGCGTGTATCCGGTCGAGCCACCGACGAATACCGTCGCCGCGTCGTGAGATCGCTTCCTGTTCCGAAACCCCCCGTTTTTGTGAAGCCCCGCACGGGGCTTTTTTTGTGGTATGCGCTTTGTCGATGAGGTTCGGGTTTTTGTCAAGGCGGGTGACGGCGGCAAGGGCTGTGTCAGCTTCCTGCGCGAAAAGTACCGCCCCCGAGGCGGCCCGAACGGCGGCAACGGCGGCAACGGCGGGAGTGTGATTTTCCAGGTCGATCCGCAGCTCAGCACCTTGCTCGACCTGCGCTACAACCAGCATATACGGGCCGCCCGCGGCGAGCACGGACGCGGCAAGGACCAGCACGGACGCAACGCCCCGGACCGTGTTGTCCGGGTGCCGCCCGGGACGCTTATTCGTGACGCCGACAGCGGAGAGGTGCTGGCCGATCTGACCCGGCCCGACAGTCGGGTCCTGGTTGCCAGGGGGGGAAAAGGCGGCAAGGGGAATGCGTTTTTTGCCTCGGCCAGAAACCGCCTGCCCCGCCAGGCTCAACCGGGACGACCGGGGGAGGAACGGAGCCTGCGGTTTGAGTTGCGCGTACTGGCCGACGTGGGTCTGGTCGGATTTCCGAATGCCGGCAAATCGACCCTGCTGTCCAGCGTGTCTGCCGCCCGGCCCCGGATTGCGGATTTTCCATTTACCACCCTGACGCCCCATCTCGGCGTTGTCCGCTACGGAGACGACGGGACGTTTGTGCTGGCCGATATCCCTGGGCTCATCGAAGGCGCGCATGAAGGGCACGGGCTTGGCTCGCGCTTCCTGCGTCACCTGTCACGCACCTCGGTCCTGGTCTATTTACTTGATATTTCGGATCCACACCGCGAGCCGTGGCACGACTATGGCGTCCTCAGACACGAACTCCACAGCTTCGATCCGGCCCTGCTCGAACGGCCCCAGCTGGTCGTGGTCACCAAGTATGACCTGCCCGCAACGCGGCAGCGCCTCGCCGAGGTCACGGCACGCTTTGCCGCCCACGGTATTGGGCTGACGGCCGTGAGCGCCGCCAGCCGGGAGGGCGTGAGCGAGCTGATCCGGGACATTGCCCGTACTCTCGTAGATATGCGCAAGCGAGCCGGGGAAGCCGCCGCCGATCCCCGGGCGTCTGCCCAGCCGGACGAGGAAACGCGGACATGGGACGAGCCGAGGCGCATGTGAGAACAGATGGAACCTCAAGGACATCACGATCACCTCTGCCATAAGGCCGCCATCCTGCGGCGTGCCCGTCGGGTCGTGATCAAGGTCGGCAGCAGCATCCTGTCCCGGCAGGATGGGGTCAACGTCGACAGTGTCGAGCGTCTGGCCCGAGATATGGCGGCCCTGCGAGCTGGAAGCCAGGAGCAGGGCAAGGAGATCGTCCTGGTCAGCTCGGGAGCCGTTGCGGCAGGGATGGGCCGCCTGGGCATACAGCTGGAGCGGTCCCGAACGATTCCGAGCAAACAGGCTGCGGCCGCAGTTGGCCAGATTGCCCTGATGGCCCTGTACGAGCAGGCTTTTTCGCGCCACGGTGCCCATGTCGGCCAGATCCTGCTGACCCACGACGATGTGGCCGACCGCGGCCGCTATTTGAACGCCAAGCACACCGTCCAAACCCTGCTCGAGAACGGTGTGCTGCCGATTGTGAACGAGAACGACAGTGTCGCTGTTGAGGAGATCGAGTTTGGCGATAATGATAATCTGTCGGCCCTGGTCGCCGTCCTCATCGAGGCCGATCTGCTGGTGATTCTGAGCGATGTCGAGGGATTGTACGAGCGCGACCCCCGGCTGCACGCCGATGCCCGACTGGTATCCCTGGTTGAGCGGTGTGACGACGCGCTGTCGTATACGACCGGCGCCGCCGGGCCGTTGGGGCGGGGCGGGATGACCTCCAAGATCCAAGCCGCCCGTAAGGCGGCCCTGTCAGGCATTCCGACCATTATTGCCGATGGGCGCCACGACACCAGCCTGCCCGCAGTGTTCAGCCCCGATATCCCGACCGGGACCTTGTTTCTGCCCGTCAGTGATCGCATCACCAGCCGCAAGCACTGGATTGCCTATACCCTGAAACCGGTCGGCAGCCTCCAGCTCGATGCCGGTGCCGTCGACGCGGTCCGGCGGGCGGGTCGCAGCCTGCTGCCGGCCGGCGTGCGGGAGGTACGGGGAACCTTTGGGGTCGGCGACTGTGTCGCCTGTGTGGATGACCGTGGACACGAGTTTGCCCGTGGGCTGGTCAACTACCATTCGGCAGCCCTTGAA
>WTHE01000400.1 GCA_011523315.1 Candidatus Binatota bacterium | reverse complement strand
TGCTGATTGAGCACGCCGAGCGCTTCGGCCTGTCGCAGCTCCACCAGCTGCGCGGCCGGGTCGGCCGTGGGCAGGCCGCGTCGGTGTGTCTGCTGTTGGCCCAGTACACCCCGGCCGACGAAGCCCTGCGGCGTCTCCAGGTCATGGCTGACTCCAACGACGGCTTTCGGATCGCCGAGGCCGACCTGGCCTTGCGGGGGCCCGGCGAATTTCTCGGCACCCGCCAGTCCGGCCTGCCCGATTTCCGGGTGGCCAATATCGTCCGTGACAGCCGCATCCTGGAAGCCGCCCGCCAGGAAGCCCAGGCCTGGCTGGCCAAAGACCCCGAGTTGCGCTCGCCGGCCTCGCGTCGGATGCGGGCGATCCTGGAGGACCGCTGGGCCGGACGCCTGGAGTTGGCCCGGGTGGGCTGACGAAAAGACTGTCCTGGTCAACACGCGATTAACATCCGGTTAAACTACGATTGTAGACAGCGTTATTGACGGGTTGAATGAGGCGTCGGCGGCATGAAGGCAGAAAGTAGAAGGCAAAAGTGAGGAAGGGCGACGGGCGCAGGTCGGATACGCGGAGCGTCATCAGACGGGGCGCGACGGGAGGCGTCGGCTTACGCCTACGGCTAACCTGACCTACGGGACTGCGCCACTCCGTCGCCGATTGACTATGAACCCGGTCGAAAGAAGTCCCCGACCCACGACGGCAAAGTCCGTATGGCTGCGGGAGGATTCTCAAGGAGCTGGGTATTGATGCCTGAGAGAGAGTTCGAGGCACGGTCGGCTGTCAAGGAACGCTTGACAGCTCGGGCTGAACAGATCGCCGCGACCGGGCAGAGTTCTCCCTCTTTGCCGAGGCGCTCACGCGGCGGCCTATTTGAGAACTGGAAGATGCCGATTTACTGCCCCCCGAGACGCTGAGCCGCTATTCGGCATTCCCGTGTGTCCCATACCAGCAAGGAGGCGTTGCAGCGCGAGAACGCCAAGCGTGCCCTCCAGGTGAACCCGAACCGGGAGCCAGTCAGGATTCGGTCTGTTTGCCGGAGGGAAGGTGTGTTACGTAGCGCTATGCACTGTGGATACGGAGAATTATCTGCGGCGCGGTAAGCAGCTGCTGGAAGCGTGCCGAGAGAAGGCCGCTTGATTGCCACACACCCGGCCGTAGGGCCGGGTGTGTGGATCGAGAAAAAAGGAGAACAGGGATGACCCGGAAACACACAGCCGTAGCGGCCATTGTGGGGCTGCTCTGCCTCACCAGCGTGCCCGGCCAAGCCACTACCGTGTTCCGCCAGTCTCTTGCCGACTTGGTCCACAAGGCCGAGACGATTGTGGTCGGAACGGTGTCAGCAATCCAGGCAGAGTGGAATGCCGAGACGGAGCGGCCGTACACCCGTGTGACGTTGATTGGCTTGGACGTGCGGAAAGGGCAGACGCAAGAGACGTTGACTCTGCGGTTGCTTGGCGGGCCAACACCGGACGGCAGGCGGCTGCGTATCGCCGGCACGCCAGACTTTCGCCTCGGCGACCGGGTAGTGCTGTTTGTGGTCGGCAATGAGTCTCACGCGGTCCCGTTGGTTGGGATGTGGCAGGGGGTCTACCGCGTCCTGTTTGATACTGAGCGGGGGGAGGATGTGGTGTACACGGACGCCATGCGGCCGTTGACTAGGCTCCCGGCAGCATCGGGCGGAGCCATGGCGTTCGATCATGCATCGGCAGAGCAGCATCGTGAGGCAGCGGAACCGCTGGCGCTTGACACCCTCCCGGAGGCCATCGACCGTGAGGTGTCCCATGAGTAACGGGTGGGTGGTTGTCGTGTGCGTGTGGGGCTTCTGGTACGCCAGCGCCGAGGCGTATGTCCGGACCGAAACAGACCGGGGTGTGCCACTCCGGTGGGCAGCACGAGAGGCCGTGGTCAACCCGCACGTCGGATGTCCGACAGACCGATGTTTCACCGACGCGGCCCGGAGCGCTGCCGAGGAATGGAATGAGGCTGGGGCACGGTTTATGTTCCAGGTGCGTCCTGGGAGGCGGGTGCCGATCGCCTGCCATCACTCAGATATCGACGGCCGGGTCACCGTGGTGTGGGGGCGGACCCTCTGCGGAGAGGCGTGGGATGATGAAGGAGTCATTGCGTACACATACTGGTGGTACGAGGAGAATGGGGCCATACTTGATGCCGATATCGTTTTCAATAGTACCATTTCATGGAACATCTACGATGGTCCTTGGTTTGGGGAGGCCGCCGATTTTCGGCGGCTGATGCTGCATGAGCTAGGCCATGCGCTCGGTTTGAATCACCCGGACGATGCTGGACAAACCGTTGATGCGGTGATGAACAGTCAAGTCTCCGTCGACCGGCTCCAGCAGGACGATATTCGTGGCGTCCAGGCGATCTATGGGCGCACACAAATAGAGGAGATCACCAGGGGCGCGTTGGAAGTACCCGGTCCGAATGCGTCCAAGAGCGGTATCAGCTTTGTGTCCGGGTGGGTGTGTGACGCGACGAGGATCGAGATTGCGGTGGCAGAGCATCGGGTGACGCCGGCCTACCGGCTGGACCGGAGGGATACGCGGCCGGTCTGCGGGGACACCGATAATGGCTTCATCGCGCAAATCAATTGGAACCTGCTTGGCCCGGGGACGGTCACCGTTCGCCTGCTGGTTGATGGGCGGGAGCTGGCACGGCGATCCGTGCGCGTGGTGACGTATGGGACGGAATTCTTGTGGGACCAGGCCGGTCGATGGACGCTTGAAGGGTGGCCGCATTCTGGAGTGGACACGGTTATCAGATGGACTGAATCACTCCAGAATTTCGAGATCGACGATATTCGGCCAAGGCAGTGATCCAGAGGGACAACCGGCTGCTTTCATGTGGACGGGACGCCGCGGGAGGTGGAGGAGATGGCCCGAAGAGTACTGAAGGCTTTCCCGGTAGACGCACCCGACTTGGTGTCCGGTCTGGGTCCCGGCTGGGTGACAGATTGCCCTGAACATCCATCGTCTGGCGGGAGCTTCCGTGAAGATATGCCGGTGATCGGGTGTGGGGAGTTGAGCCAGCGGTACTATGCGAGTCTGGAACGGCTGGAGCAGGAGTGCCCAGGGAAGCTGTAGCTGCTGAGCTTCCAGTTGGCTTGGAGTCATGAGAAGGAAATACTGCTGTATAGAGGCGCTGGTCCTCATTCTTGCCTGCCCTCTCTCCTCGGCAGTGCGTCCCTTGTTCCCCGTTGTGGCGCCAGCAGCAAATGGCCGGAGTCAATCTATGGCGTTTATCACACCGCCTTTGGCGTTAGGGGTTGAGGTGAGGCCGCGATGGATAGAGCGAAAACAGGATCGGCAATAGATCATTGAGCGGCACCTGGCGTGCATAGAAATCCAAGAGTGTTTCTTGCATATCCTCCAGGCGTACCAGAAGGAAAAAAAGCCAGGGGTGTCAATTTCAATTTGACGCAGTACCCCTCGAGTGGTTCGAGATGCGGGGCTGACGCCCTCAACAGGTCGGGGTCGTGTTCACCCAGATGGATGAGGCTCTTTATTTTGCCGGCTCTGTCGTGTATGTCTAGCGGCTGAAAGGCGGGCCACAACATGACACATAAGACCTTCCTGGTATGCCTGCTGGTGTGGACCAGTCTTGTGGGCTGGACCGGGCGAGTCACCGCCCAGGCGCTGGAGTCGTCCCTGACTGCCCAGACCCAGGCCAACCAGGCCGCTATAGACTCGCAAAGCACCATTGACCGCTTGGACGATGAAACCCAACGGCTGCTCGGCACCTATCGAGAGCTTGTCCAGCAGACGGACAGCCAGCGGGTGTATCTCGAGCAACTCGACCGCATGCTCGACGCCCAGGGCCAAGAGGTGACCTCGCTCGAACAGCAGCTGCAAGAGATTGAGGTCACCCAGCGTGAGATCTTGCCCCTGCTGGTTCGCATGCTTGAGCGCCTGGAGCAGTTTGTGGCCCTGGATATCCCGTTTCTGCCCGAAGAACGCCAGGCGCGTCTGACGAGTCTGCGGACCTGGCTCGATCAGTCCGACCTGACGATTGCCGAGAAGTATCGACGCATCATGGAAGCCTATCAGGTCGAGATGGAATACGGCCGGACGATTGAGGCCTACCGTGGCGGGCTGGCGCTGGACGACCAGGAACGCACGGTCGATTTCTTACGGGTTGGCCGGCTGGCGCTGCTGTATCAGACGCTGGACGGCCAAGAGGTCGGACAGTGGAATCATGCCGCCCGCCAGTGGGAAGCCCTGCCGCAGAGCTACCGCAGCGCGGTCACACGCGGTTTGCTGGTCGCCCAGCAACAGGCCACGCCGCAGCTGCTCAGTCTGCCCGTCCCGGCTCCACAGCCAGATGAGGTGATGCCGTGAACAGCATCTACTGGGGGGTGATCTGGTTCGTCCTGCTGAGCGTGCCGGCCTGGTCGGGTCCGGCCGCCCAGGAAGCGCCGGGCTCGCTTGAGGAACTGCTGGAGCGCGTGCGGTCTGCACGGCAAGCCGATACCCGGCTGCACGGTGAGCGCGAAGCCCGTTTTGTGGCCGAGCGTGACCAGCAGCAGGAGCGCATCCAGCAGGCCAGAGCGGACCTTGACGAGGTCAGGCGCGAGGGCGAACAGAAGCGGGTGGTTTTTGAGCAGAACGAAGACCGTCTGGGAGAGCTGCGCGATCAGCTCGACGAGCGGGCGGCCTCGCTGGGCGAGCTGTTCGGTGTGGTGCGCCAGGTGGCGCGCGATACGGCCGGCCTGCTTGAGAACTCGCTCGTGTCGGCCCAACTCGGGGAGCGGGCGGCTTTTCTGTACGCCGTGGGCGAGAGCCGGGAACTGCCCTCGCTGGACGAACTCGAACGCCTGTGGGTTGGGCTGCTGGAAGAGATGACGCAGTCCGGCCGGGTGGTCCAATTTCCGACGACGGTGGTGGACGCGAATGGCGCCCAGGCCGAGCGAACAGTCGTTCGGGTCGGGGTGTTTAACAGCGTCTCGCAGGGCAACTATCTCCGCTATGTGCCGGAGACGCGCCAGCTGGTGGAGCTGACGCGCCAGCCCGAGCCGCGCTATCGCAGCGACGCCCAGGAACTGGAGCAGATCAGCGATGGCTATGGCGCGTTCGGCATAGACCCGTCTCGGGGAGCGATTCTGGCCGCGCTGGTCCAGACCCCGGACGTGTGGGAACGCCTGCAGCAGGGCGGTTTTATCGGCTACATCATCATCGCTATTGGTTTCGTCGGCCTGGGCCTGGTCGTGGAGCGGGCGGTCTACCTGTGGCGCGAGGGGCGGCGCATTGACGCCCAACGCCAGACCGACACGCCGCAGGCCGACAACGCGCTGGGTCGGGTGATGCTGGTGTATCATAACGACGAAGAGCAGGATGCCGAGACCCTGGAAGCCCGCCTGGATGAGGCCATCCTGAATCAGATTCCCCGCCTGGAACGCGGCCTGTCGACGATCAGCATCCTGGCTGCGGTCGCCCCGCTGCTGGGCCTGTTGGGCACGGTCGTCGGCATGATCGACACCTTCCAGGCCATTACCCTGTTTGGGACGGGCGATCCCCGCACGATGTCGAGCGGGATTTCGCAGGCGCTGGTAACGACCCAGCTGGGGCTGACCGTAGCGATTCCGATTGTCCTTCTTCACACCCTGGTCTCGGGCAAGAGCACCCGACTGATTCAAATCCTGGACGAACAGAGTGCCGGGATGATCGCCAGACTCGTGGAGCGGCGCAGTGAGCTTCCTGATCCAGAATCCGCTTGAGCCCTTACAGCGATTCATGGCGGTCGGCGGGCCCGCCCTGTGGGGCATCCTGCTGGTCACAGTCGTCCTGGGCACGCTTATCATCGAACGCTACGTCTTCTTGCGCACCAGCTATCCGGCCCTGGTGAGTGGGGTCATCGCCCGCTGGCAGGCGCGCAGCGAGCGCTACTCCTGGTACGCCCGTCAGCTGCGCCGGATGGAGATCGCCGAGCTGGACTATCAGCTGCGTCGCTCGCTGCCGCTGATTCGATCCCTGACCGTCGTATTACCCATCCTGGGACTGTTGGGAACCGTAAACGGCATGATCGCCACCTTTACCGTGATGCAGCTGTTCGGGACGGGCAACGTCAACGGGGTGGCCAACGGCATTTCCGAAGCCCTGGTGACGACCATGGCCGGGCTGGTGTGTGCCCTGCCCGGACTGTACTTTGGCGCCAGCCTGACCCAGCGGTCCCAGGTCGAAATGCAGAAACTGACCAGCCTGCTCCAGCTGGACGACAAATTCGGCAACCCAGGCCTGTTGTGGATACGGGCTCAGGTCGAACTTGAGAAACGCTCCGGCCGCTGAACGCCGGACCACGTGAGGGTACTGCCATGAGACGCCGCCGAGCCAGCCTCCAGGGCGACAATCAGCCCAATCTGACCCCGCTGATTGATATGGTCTTCATCCTGCTCATCTTTTTCCTGGTGACGGCGTCGTTCGTCAAAGAGGCCGGGATTGATGTCAACCGGCCTTTCGCCCAGACCACCCAGACCAAGGAACGCGGTACGATCCATATCGCCCTGTCGGCCAGGGGCGAGGTGTGGATGGAGCGCCGCCGGGTCGATATTCGAGCGGTCCGGGCCAATGTCGAGCGGATGCGGGCCGATAACCCGGAGGCCGATGTCATCGTGTTGGCCGACGAGTCGGCGCAAACCGGACTGCTGGTCCAGGTCATGGATCAGGTCCGGCTGGCCGGCGTCAACAATATCGCCGTTGCCGCCCGGCAGGAGGGCTAGGCGATGTGGCGGCGGACGACAGCGTCGGGAGGCGGTGGGCTCGTCGTCGCCATCCTGCTCTTTCTTGGCATGCAGGCTCTGATCTCGCGGGCGCCGAGTGACAGTCTGCGTCAGGATGCCTACCCGGTGATCGACTTCGTGCGC
>WTHE01000336.1 GCA_011523315.1 Candidatus Binatota bacterium | reverse complement strand
TCTCAGGTTCGGGCCGGCCGCTGGCTGGTGTCCGCCGGCCTGGTTCTCTTCCTGCTGGTCGGACACCCCGGCGGCAGCCCGGCCCAGGCTCCCGACACGGACCAAAGCCTGATCGCCTCCCTGTCTTTCGCCGACCGCAATCAGCCCATCGACATCCGCTCCCAGCGTCTCGAGTTCTTATACGCCGAAAAACGGGTCCAGTATCAGGACGGAGTCGTGGCCACCCAGGGTGAGGTGACCCTGACCTGTAATCTGCTGACGGTCAGCTATGAAGAGCCGGCCGAGTCAGACGGCACGCCGCCTGCGGCGTCCACTTCCTCCCAACAGCGTCTCAAGGAAATTGTTGCCGAGGGCGATGTCAGGCTGGAGTCCGAAAGCGGCTACGCAACCGGCAGACAGCTGGTGTTCGATCAGATCAAACGGACGGTCACCCTGAGCGGCGATGCCGTGCTGCACGAGGGCGTCAACCAGGTCAGCGGTGATCGGGTCATCGTCTATCTTGACGAGCGGCGGAGTGTGGTCGAAGGCCAGGCGCGCATGCGGCTCATTCCAGGCTCAAACGACACAGGGACGACATCTCAGTGAGTGCCGAGCCAGTCTTGCGTGGCGAAGGACTGCATAAGGCCTACGCCAGACGGCCCGTGCTGCGCAATGTCACGGTCGAGGTCAAGGGCGGCGAGGTGGTCGGCCTGTTGGGGCCGAACGGGGCGGGAAAAACCACCACGTTTTCCATCATTGTCGGCATTATCCGTCCCGACCAGGGTCGCGTATGCTTCAACGACCAGGACTTTACCTCTCTGCCCATGCACCAGCGTGCGCGCAAAGGCGTGACGTATCTGCCCCAGGAGTCGTCGATCTTTCGCAAGCTGACGGTTGAGGAGAATCTGCTGGCTATCCTTGAGACCCTGGACCTGACAAAGGACCAGCGCCAGGAACGCCTGGAGCGACTGCTGGCCGACCTGCATATCGGCCACCTGGCCAAAAATCGGGCCGATTCGCTGTCCGGCGGAGAGCGACGCCGGGTCGAAATCTCGCGCGCTCTGGTCATGGATCCGACCTTTATGCTGCTTGACGAACCTTTTGCCGGGATTGATCCCCTGTCGGTGGTCGATATCCAGGATATTATTGTCCAGCTGCGGGCACGCGGCATCGGCGTGCTGGTGACCGACCATAATGTCCGCGAGACGCTGAGTATCTGTGATCGCGCCTATATCCTGAGTGACGGCCAGGTTTTTGAAGAAGGCACACCTGCGGAACTGACCACCAGCACGCGCGCCCGACAGGTGTATCTGGGCGAGCGCTTTCGCTTATGAGATCGGCGCTCACACCAAAGAAGACACGCGCATGGCCTTAGAAGTCCGACTCCAACACAAACTCCAGCAAAAGCTGGTCATTACGCCCCAGCTGCAGCAGGCCATCAAGATTTTGCAGCTGCCCCGGGACGAGTTGGATGTTCTGATTCATGACGAACTCGACCAGAACCCGGTCCTCGGGGTCGAGGCTGTTGAGGCGGCCAGCGAGCAGGAGGCGGCGCTGCTCGACGGTCCGCCAAGCGCCGCCCAGGAGTCGGTCCAGGAGCGCAGCGCCGAAGAGGAGATTGACTGGCATACCTATCTGGAGAGCTATAACAACGATTTGCCGTCCCTGCCGCCGTCCGGCGGCGAGGAGGTGGATGAAGAGCGGCCGAGTCTGGTTGAAAATCATCCCAACCGTCCCGAATCCCTGGAACAGCACCTGTCCGACCAGCTCCGTTTCTCCAAGCTGAGCCCGGAGGAACAGTACATTGCCTCGCTGATTATTGGTGAGCTTGATATTGACGGCTATGTGTCGACCCCGCTGGTCGATATTGCCGCCCGGAGCGCCGCAGACCTGGCCACACCGGTCGAGGTCGGGCAGGTCGAACAGGTGCTGGAGCTGATTCAGACCTGTGACCCGCCCGGAGTCGGGTCTCGTGACCTGCGTGAATGCCTGCTGCACCAGCTGCGTTTGCAGCAGACCGAGGCCGGGGACGATCCGGTGTGTGAGCTGGCCGTGCGCATCGTCGACAGCCATCTCGGTCTGCTCGAAGAGCGGGACAGTGAGCGTCTGGCCAAAGCCTTGCAGGTCAGCGGCGAACAGCTGGAGGGCGCCATCCGCCTGATTGCCAGCCTGGAGCCCAGGCCGGGCCGTAATTTCGGCGAGGCTGACGTCAGCTATATCACGCCGGACGTGTACGTGCATAAGGTCGGCGATGAGTATGTCGTCACGCTCAACGAAGACGGCCTGCCGCGCCTCAAGGTCAACGCCTCCTACCGCCGCTTTCTGCACAGCCCGGACGGCGCGGCCAAAGAGTATGTGCGGGGAAAATTGCGCGCCGCCGCCTGGCTGATCAAGAGCATCCACCAGCGTCAGCGGACCCTGCTGCTGGTTGCCCAGAGCATCGTCAAATTCCAACAGGATTTTCTGACCCACGGGGTATCCCGGATGCGCCCCCTGGTGCTGCGCGACGTGGCGGACGAAGTCGGAATCCACGAATCAACCGTCAGCCGCGCGATTGCCAATAAGTATATTGCCACCCCGCGCGGCATTGAGGCGCTCAAGCATTTCTTCACCACCGGCCTCAGGGGCAACAACGGTCAGGACATTGCGGCGAGTAGCGTCAAGGAGCGTATCCGCCAGCTGATCCAGGCCGAGGAGAGCGACCAGCCGTTGAGCGACGAGGCGATTGCCCGTCGGCTGGCGGCCGAGCACATCACCATCGCCCGCCGCACGGTGGCCAAATATCGCGAGACGCTCCATATTCTGCCGTCATCAAAACGCAGGAAGCTGCGCTAGAACGCGGCCCGGACGAAACACGACAAGGACGGAATCCCATGCGTGTGGTCGATATCCTGAGTCAAGAACTCATTGTTCCCCAGCTGCGCAGCACGACCAAGACCGATGTCCTCCACGAGCTGTCCCAACAGCTGGCCGCCCACTACCCGCATATCAACGCCCAGAGCCTGCTGGCGGTCCTGCTTGAGCGGGAGCGGCTGGGGACGACGGCCATTGGCGAGGGGATTGCCATCCCCCACGGCAAGCTGCCCGGACTGAGAGATGTCGTAGCCGTCTTTGGCCGCAGTTCGTCGGGTATTGACTGTCAGTCCCTGGACGGCGCCCCGACCCAGCTGTTTTTTCTGCTCGTCGCGCCCGAGGACTCGGCCGGCATACACCTCAAAGCCCTGGCCCGGGTGTCTCGCCTGCTCAAGGACAGGGCGTTTCGGGAACGCCTGCTGCAGGGCGACAGCCAGGCCGACCTGTTCCGGCTGATCTCCCAGGAGGACGCCAAGCTGTGAGCGCTCCGCCCGCTTCCAGTCCGCCGTCGGTGACGCCCCTGCACATCCTGATCGTGACCGGCCTGTCCGGCTCGGGCAAGAGCACGGCGATTCACGCCCTGGAAGATCTGGGCTTTTACTGTATCGACAATCTGCCGGTGACCCTCATCCCCCAGTTCCTGAGCCTGTGCGAAAACAGCCATCAACCCATTGACCGGATCGGCCTGGGCATTGATGTCCGCGAACGGGTCTCGCTGAACGAATATCCGACCGTGTTGGCCGACCTGCGGCGTCACGGCAGGCAGCTCGATATCGTCTACCTTGAGGCGGCCGACGAGATCGTTATCCGCCGCTTCAGCGAAACCCGCCGTCCCCATCCGGCGGCCGATGAAGGGAGCATTATTTCGGGCATTCGGATCGAACGTCAGCGGCTGGCCGGCCTGCGGGCGCTGGCCGACCAGGTGCTCGATACCTCGGCCCTGACCGTCCACGAACTGCGCCAGCACATGCGGCGGATTGCCGGCCGCCGCTCGCACCAGCCCAGCGCGCTGTTGGTGACCATCGAGTCCTTCGGCTATAAGTACGGCATTCCGACCGATGCGGACCTGATGTTTGATGTGCGCTTTCTGCCCAATCCGTTTTTTGTCGAAGCACTGCGGCCCAAAACCGGCCGCGCGCCGGACGTGGCGGCTTTCGTCCTCGGCTGTCCCGAAGCCGAGCGTTTTCTGGCCCAGGTGAGCGAGCTGCTGGTCTCCAGCCTGCCCCTGTACGTCCGGGAGGGCAAAAGCTATCTGACCCTGGCCATTGGCTGTACGGGCGGTCGGCATCGCTCGGTGGCGGTGGCCGAAGAACTCGGCCGTCGCCTGGCCGACAGCGGCTATAGCGCCCACATCCATCACCGCGACCAGCATCGCTGAGCGCGCCCCCAGGTCGCCGCACAGACGCCGCACAGACGCCGCACAGCCATGACACCTCCGCCCACCCTTGTTCGCCTGACCCTGGCCCATCCCGAGGGCCTGCACGCCCGAGTGGCCGCCATGTGGGTCCGGAGTCTGCGCGGCTGTGAGGTCGAGGTCACGGTCAGCTGGGACGGGCGGACGGTGAACGGCCGGAGTGTGATCGAACTGCTGACCCTGGGCGCCCCCCACGGCAGCGTGCTCGAAGTGCGGATCAGCGGGGCGGATGCCGAGGCCGCCCTGGTCGCCCTGCGTCAGGTGGTCGAGCCATCTGACGCCGACTAGCCCTTGACGCTCGAACGGGGATTCTATTAGATGCGCCGTGCGATACGAGACCCCAACGCCAAACAAGGAGACGGCTGATGGCGGGAAAAGATTTTCTGTTCACCTCGGAATCGGTATCCGAGGGCCATCCAGACAAAATGTGCGATCAGATTTCGGACGGGATCCTGGACGGACTGCTGGCCCAGGACCCGGACAGCCGGGTCGCCTGCGAAACCCTGGTGAAAACAGGCATGGTGGTGGTGGCCGGAGAGATCACCTCCGAGGCGCGCATTGACTACGCCGACATCGTGCGCCGGACGGTACGCGATATCGGCTTCGATCATTCGTCGCTGGGCTTTGACGGCAATACCTGCGCCGTCCTGACCGCGCTCGACCGTCAGTCGCCCGACATCTCCCAGGGCGTCACCGCCGGCCAGGGCTTGTACACCGAACAGGGGGCCGGCGACCAGGGCATGATGTTCGGCTTTGCCTGCGACGAAACCAAGGAATTCATGCCGTTTCCGATTTACACCGCCCATCGCCTGGTCCAGGAGATGGCTGCGGCCCGCAAACGGGGCGAGATCGCCTTTCTGCGCCCGGACGGCAAGTCGCAGGTCACCGTCGAGTACCGCGACGGTCGGCCGGTTCGGGCCGATACGGTCCTGATTTCGACCCAGCACGACCCGGATGCCGACTACAAGACGATCAAAGAGGTGGTGGTTGAAGACATTGTCAAAAAGGTCGTGCCGCCCGAGTTCCTGGACGGCGAGACGTCTTTTCTGGTCAATCCGACCGGCCGTTTCGTCGACGGCGGCCCGTTTGCCGACTGCGGCTTGACCGGTCGCAAGATCATCGTCGATACCTACGGCGGAATGGGTCGCCACGGCGGCGGGGCATTCTCCGGCAAAGACCCCAGCAAGGTTGATCGTTCGGCCGCGTATATGGCCCGCTATATTGCCAAGAATATCGTGGCCGCCGAGCTGGCCGCGCGCTGCGAGGTGCAGATGGCCTACGCCATCGGGATGGCCCGGCCGGTCGGGGTCTTTATCGATACCTTCGGCACCGGCGTCCTGCCCGATGAGCGCCTGGCCGAGATTGTCGATAAGGAGTTCGACCTGCGGCCGGCAGAAATCATTCAGACCCTGGGCCTCAAGCGGCCGATTTTCCAGTCCACGGCGTCCTACGGCCACTTCGGCCGTCCGCCCCAGGGCGAGCTGTTCAGCTGGGAGCGGCTCGACCGGGTCGATATGCTCAAGCGGGCGGCCAGCTGAAGCCCGGCCGTTCACACAGAAAAGAGGAGATATGGCTGCTCGTAAGGGAGATGTGAAAGATCTCAGCCTGGCCGCGGCGGGCCAGAAACGCATAGACTGGGCCGACCAGCATATGCCGGTGCTGCGCCAGGTGCGCCAGGAGTTTGCCCGCGCCAAACCGCTCAAGGGCCTGCGCGTGTCGGCCTGCCTGCACGTCACCACCGAAACCGCCAACCTGATGCGGACCCTCAAGGCTGGCGGGGCGAGCGTCATGCTGTGCGCCTCGAACCCGCTCTCGACCCAGGACGATACGGCCGCCGCCCTGGTCGCCCGTGAGGGGATTCCGACCTATGCCGTCCGGGGCGAGGACAACAAGACCTACTACCAGCATTTGCACGCCGTGCTGGGCCAGGCGCCGACTGTGACCCTTGACGACGGCGCCGATCTGGTGTCGCTGCTGCACACCGATGCCAGCTACGAAGAGCAGCTCGGGCGGCTGATCGCCAGCATGGAAGAGACCACGACCGGGGTCATTCGCCTGCGCGCCATGGAGAACAACGGCGTGCTCAGGCTGCCGGTCATTGCGGTCAACGACGCCACCACCAAGCATCTGTTCGACAACCGCTACGGCACCGGACAGTCGACCCTGGACGGCGTGCTGCGGGCGACCAATATTCTGCTGGCCGGCAAGGTCGTGGTGGTCGCCGGCTACGGCTGGTGCGGCAAAGGCGTGGCCAGCCGGGCGCGCGGCCTGGGCGCTCAGGTGATCGTGACCGAGGTGGACCCGATCCGCGCCCTGGAAGCCGCCATGGACGGCTTTCGGGTCATGCCGATGCTGGAGGCCGCCCGGCTGGGAGACATCTTCATCACCCTCACCGGCGATACCAGCGTGCTGCGCCGCGAACACTTCCGGGTGCTCAAAGACGGCGCCATTCTGTGCAACTCGGGTCATTTTGACGTGGAGATCGACGTCAAAGCGCTGACCAAAATGGCCAAAAAGGTTGAAAAGAACCTGCGCTCCAACCTCGACTGTTATCAGCTGTCCCAGAAGCGGCCCGCCTACCTGTTGGGCGAGGGACGGCTGGTCAACCTGGCTGCGGCCGCGGGCCCCCCGCACTCGGTCATGGACCAGAGGCTTGCTACCCAGCC
>WTHE01000355.1 GCA_011523315.1 Candidatus Binatota bacterium | reverse complement strand
GGCTGCCTCACGTATGAGCCACACTCAGTACACCGACAGGAGGATGCCATGAGCATGTGGACGACCGAAACACACGACGGCGTTGTCGTTGCCCGCTATCACAACCCGCCGATGAATTACTTCTGCGCCGAGGGAGCCCAAGAGCTGAGCCGGCTGATTGACACCTGGCGCGATCCGGCCTATCGCGCCGTGGTGTTAGGCGGCGGGCTGGAGGGCAAATTCATCACCCACTACAGCGTCGAAGAACTCGTCGAACTGGCCCGCGACCGGGAAAACATGCGCAGCCTGGGCACCTCGCTGACCGCCGGCTATCACGCCATGCTGCTGCGGCTGCGCAACCTGCCCAAGCCGGTCATCGTGGCCATGAACGGCGATACGATGGGCGGCGGCTTTGAGCTGAGCCTGGCCTGCGATATCCGCATCGGCCAGCGCGGCGACTATCGCTTCGGTCTGCCCGAGGTGAAGCTCGGCATTCTGCCGGGCGGCAGCGGCACACAGCGCCTGTCGCGCCTGATTGGCGCCGGCCGGGCAATCGAGTTTGTGCTGCGCTCGCGGGTGGTCCGTCCCGAAGACGCCTTGGACCTGGGTCTGGTCCACGAACTGGCCGACGACGCCCTGGCCCGCGCCCAGGAGATCGGCCACGAAGTCGCCGGCTTTCCGCCGCTGGCCGTAGCCCGGGCCAAGCACGCCGTCTATGCCGGGAGTGACACCCACCTGGCCGCCGGCCTGGATATCGAGAGCGCCGACTTCCTGGAGACCATGCTGTCGGACGATGGCCTGCTGGCCATGCAGACCTATATCGACCTGCCCTACGACCAGCGCCGCGACTGGCTCGAACGGCCGACCAATCCCGGCTATACGGGAAAATAACGGTTGGGACTCAGTTCCAGGGTTGGCGGATCTCGCAGCTGGTGAGGAATTCCTGAAGCTGGCGGATACCGCCCTTGCTGACCAGGGTGCTGCGCAGGTTCAGCACCCGCAGGCTGCTCAAACCCTGGAGCAGGGGCAGCCCGGCATCGCTGATGCGGGTGTCGTACAGCCACAACACGCGCAGCCCGCTCAGGTGCTTGATGTGCTCAAGCCCGGCATTCGCCACCCGGGTGCCGGACAGCTGGAGGTATTGCAGGGCGTTGGCCGCCAGGCCGGCCAGCGGCGACAAATCGGTCGACGCCTGCGGGGTGACGTTCAGGCGCAGCTCCTTGCCGGCCGAGATCGCAACCCGCCCCTGGGCCCGGCCGGACTTCTCCCAAAAGGCGTACACCTCGGGCGCAAAGACCTTACGGACGAACAGCTCGCCCATCGACCGGTCGGACGGAAAGCCAACCGTCCGGTCCGGCAGCGGGGCGGCGACCTCGGGGTCATCACGCATGAACGGCAGCAGCGGGTCGTCAAGACGTTTGAATTGTTTCTTCATCAGCGGTGGTGTGGGAGTCGGGGCCGGCGAAGCCGGCCCCGTGTGTGGGCTTAAATCGCCCGGTAGGCGGCAAACGACTGGGTTGACGAGCGGGCTTTCGGATCAACGATGACGTTGACCACGGCCGGTTTTCCAGAGGCAGCCGCCCGTTCGAGCGCGGGCCGGATGTCCTCGGGTTTTTCCACATATTCGCCGTGCGCGCCAAACACCTTGGCCATCTCATCGTAGCGGCTGAAGCCCAGGTCACGCCCGGCGTTCATCACTCCCGCGCCAGCCCAGCCACCATTATTGCTGATCACAACGATGGCCGGGATGTTGTGACGCACCATGGTGTCGATCTCCATGCCGTTCATGCCAAACGAGCCGTCGCCGCTCAGCACGATGACCTGGGTGCCCGGCTTGGCGACTTTAGCGCCTACGCCAAACGCGGCGGCCACGCCCATACAGCCATTTGGACCGGCATTGACCCGATGGCCGGGCGCGTGGGTGGGTACGGACTGACGGGCGAAATTCAAAATTTCGTGCCCGTCAACTACCACAATGGCGTCCCGGTCCATGAATTCACGCACTTCTTTACACAGCTGCAACGGATGCATCGGCGAAGAAGGCGTATTCATGATCTCTTCGGATTTCGCCTGCGAGCGCTGGTCGTAACCGCGCAGCGCCTCAATCCAGTCGGCCGGCGTTTGGATGCTGTCGGCGCCTTCGTTGATCAACTGGCGCAAGACCGTTTTGGCGTCGCCCACGATGCCGACATCAACCGGGCGATTGCGGCCGATCTCTTCGTCGGCAATATCGATCTGGATGAACTTCACATCCTCGGCAAAGCGCGGCGGCTGGCCAAAACCGATAATGAAGTTAAAGCGGGTGCCAACCACGAGGACCACATCGGCTTCCTTCCAGGCGCGATTCCGGGCACCCGGGAAACTCAGCGCGTGGTCTTCTTCAATCACCCCGCGGCCCTGGGGGGTGGTAAAAAACGGAATGCCGCTGGCTTCGACAAACTCTCTGAGTTCGGCCATGGCGCCCGACCAGAACAGCCCGGTGCCGGTCAGGACCAGCGGACGCTGGGCGCCTCTGAGCAGGCTGATGGCCTGGCTGACCTGATCCGGATCGGCGGAAATGCGGGGAATCGTGTGTGGCCGCTTGACAAACGGCGCTTCTTCTTCCTCAACCTCGCGGTACAGCACGTCACCCGGCAAATCGAGATACACCGGTCCCGGCTGGCCGCTGGTCGCAATGCGAAATGCCTTGTTCACCAGCTCTGGGATACGCCGGGCATCTTTGACCCGCTCGGCCCACTTGGTGATGGGTTTGAACATGCCGACCTGGTCCATTTCCTGGAAAGCGCCCATGCCGTCCTGCGAAATCGCGCTCGCCCCACCTAGGGCAACAACCGGAATCGCATCCAAAAAGGCGTTGCCCACCCCGGTGATCAGGTTCGTTACGCCCGGTCCTGAGGCGGCAAAACACACGCCCGGCTTGCCCAGCACGCGGCTGTAGGCATGCGCGGCCATGGACGCGGCCTGCTCGTGACGACAGTCAACAGAACGGAACCCAATCTCGATGCACTTCGATGCCACATCGACCATCGGGCCGCCGGTGATATAAAAAACCGTGTCCACTCCTTCATCTTTGAGCGATCTTACGACAAGAGAATTTCCATCAACCTTGGCCATACTAGCTCCCTCCTTTCAGAAGCCCTTCGCAGTCTTAAAAACAGGAGATCAGCAGCGCGTCTGATCGGACGCATCATAGTCACACTCGCCACAAAAATGCCAGAGGCGGCGGACCGCTAAGCGACCCGAAGCTGCACCTGGCGCTCAACCGACAGGGCGACGCTCATGGTCGGCGTGGTATACGCGTAGCCAATGCGGCCCAGCCCGTCGATAAGGATCAGCCCGGCCTCACCACCTGTGCGTTGCCCGAGTAGCCGCAGCGCGGTCTGCGCCGCCCAGCCCGGCTCCCGACCGCCGCCCAGCAGCTCGACTGCGGTCCGGGCCAGGGTAGTGCGTAGAATGGGCTCGCCGTCGCCGGTGGCCGAGCAGCCGCCGAGTCCGTTATCGGCGTAGGTGCCGGCTCCGATAATGGCCGAATCGCCGACCCGCCCGCTGCGCTTGTGCACCAGGCCGCCGGTCGAGGTGGCGGCGGCCAGATTGCCGGCCGTATCCTGAGCCACCGCACCGACCGTTCCCGGCGTTGCCACGCCCCGGCCGGTCCGCCAGCGCTGGTACTGCCGGGCGGTAACCAGGCTCTGGGCCGACAGCGTCGGAACCGCCCGCTCGCGGGCAAAACGCCAGGCGCCCGGACCGACCATGAGGGCGTGGCGGCCGTCTTCCAACACGGCCCGCGCCAGGCGAATCGGATTGCGCACCCCAGCCACCGCCCCGACCGCGCCGACCCGGAAGGCCGCCCCGTCCATGACCGAGGCGTCAAGCTCGACCGTGCCGTCCTGGGTCAGGCAGGAGCCAAGGCCGGCGTTAAAGACCGGATCGTCTTCGAGCACGGCAACGGCGCTGATGACCGCGTCGAGCGCGCGGCCGTTGTGGGACAGAACATTCCAGCCGGCCGCAAAGGCCGAGATCAGACCCCGCTCGCGCTGCCCGCGCGAATCCGGGTCTGCGGCGCCCGCCCCGCCGTGAAGAATCAGGGCTGCTGGCATGGGAAGGAGTCGGCCCCGGACTCTACAGGTTCAGCTCCTGGGCCACCACCTCGCGGTGCACCGGCGCGCTGCCGAAGGCTGCCTCAGAGGCCAGCCCGCGACGGTAAAACAGGTGCATATCGTGCTCCCAGGTAAAACCGATGCCGCCGTGGACCTGAATGGCCTCGCTGGTCACGGTTTTACACATGTCGCTGCAATAGGCCTTGGCCATGGGTACGGCCTGACGGGCTTCGGGCACATTCTCATCAACCGTCCAGGCTGCGTAATAGGTCAGCGAACGGGCGTTCTCGACCTGGACCATCATGTCCACACACTTATGCTTGACGGCCTGAAAACTGCCGATCGGCTTGCCGAACTGGACCCGCTCCTTGGCGTAGGCGACCGCCATATCGAGCGCCTGCTGACCGGTGCCGACCATCTCGGCACACAGACCGGCCATGGCCTGGTCGAGCGTGCGCTGGACAATCGGCCAGCCCGCGCCCACCTGGCCCAAGACCTGGGCGGCGGGCACGGCCACATCCTGGAAGGCCACATGGCACTGGCGACGGGTCATATCGACCGTCTTGAGCTGGGTGACCGTCACCCCAGGCGCCTTGGCATCGACCACAAACAGACTGATGCCGTCCTCGGCCGCCGCGCCCTGCCCGGTCCGCGCCACCACGACAATCTGATCCGCCACATGCGCGTCGGGTACAAAAAACTTTTCGCCCGACAGCAAAAAATCCTCGCCCTTGGGCGTCGCCGCCAGCGCCACGCCGCCCGCGTCATAGCGGCCGCTCTTTTCGGCCAGGGCCAAGCTCAGGACGGTCTCACCGGCCGCCACGCCGGGCAGGATGGCGTTCTTCTGCTCGTCCGAGCCGCCGGCGAGAATGGCCGGCGTTCCCAACAGGGCGGTGGCCAGGAACGGCCCGGGCAGGAGCGAGCGGCCCATCTCCTCCAGGATCACCACCATGTCCAGAAAACTTCCCCCGACTCCACCGTGGGCTTCGTCAATCAGGATGGCCGGCCAGCCCTGCTCGGCCACCTTCTTCCACATCTCGGTGGCGTGGGCGCTGTCGTCCTCCATCATCTTGCGGACGAAGCTGCTCGGACACTCGTTATCGAGAAACCGGCGGGTTGCGTCGCGCAGCATCTCCTGTTCTTCGCTGAAACCGAAATTCATAGCTCCTCCTGCAACAGGCGTCGGCTAGCCCTTTGGCAAGCCCAACACCCGGTCTCCGACAATATTGCGCATAATCTCCGAGGTGCCGCCGGCAATCGTATACAGGCGCGAGCGCAGCGCGCAGCGCGACCAGTAGCCGCCGTCGAGACCGTGGCGGTCGCCCAGCTCGATCTGTCCGTATGGCCCGAGCAGGGCGGTCGCAAAATGAGCGACCCGAATGAACAGCTCACTGCCGGCCAGCTTGGCAATCGAGCCCTCCGGCCCGGGCGGCTCGCCCCTGAGCTGGCGCGTCAGCATGCGGTAGCCGTTGTACTTGAGCGCCTGAGTGGCCACGTGGAAGGCGGCAATCTGCTGGCGCACGTCCGGGTCCTGGGCGGCCGGGCGGCCGCCCAGAGGCAGCCGCTGGGCCAGCTCGGTCAGCTGCTCCAGCATGGGCTCCAGGTTGTAGACCATGCCGAAATTGGCCCGCTCAAACATGAGCGTTGTCACCGCCACCTGCCAGCCCTGATTTTTTTCGCCGACGATATTGGCCTTGGGAACGCGCACGTCTTCAAAGAACACCTCGTTGAACTCGGCGTCGCCGGTCATCTGGGTCAGTGGCCGCACCGTTACCCCGGGCGTCTTCATATTGACCAGCAGGTAGGACAGGCCCTTGTGTTTGGGGGCGTCGGGGTCTGTCCGCGTGACCAGAATGCAGTAGTCGGCCTTATGGGCGTAGCTGGTCCAGACCTTCTGTCCGTTGACCACAAACTCATCGCCGACCTCGACCGCCCGGGTCTGCAGAGACGCCAGGTCGGAGCCCGAGCCCGGCTCGGAATAGCCCTGGCACCACACCTCGTCGGCGTTCATGATCTTGGGGATGTAGCGCCGCTTTTGTTCTTCGGTTCCCCAGTGCATCAGGGTCGGGCCGACCAGGGACAGACCGAGCGGGTTGGCCAGACCGGGCGAGCCGGTTCGCGCCATCTCCTGCTGATAAATCGTCTGCTCAATAATGGTCGCCCCGCGGCCGCCATACTCCTTGGGCCAGTGAATGCCGACCAGCCCGGCGGCGTGGAGCTTGCGCTGCCAGCGCAGCTTGACCTCAAAGCGCTCGTTGGGGTCGATCAACTCGAAGCGGGCCGGCTCGTAGCCCTCGGGCGGGTTGGTCTCCAGCCACGACCGGAGTTCCTGACGAAAGGCTTCTTCCTGGGGGGTGTAATCAAAATCCACACGACTCTCCTGCTCAGGGGCGGTTCGGGGGCGAATTATAGTTTTCAGCCGCCGTGAACACAAGATGAGTGTACCCTGCCTGTCGGTTTGATTTTTTTCTCTTCTCATATACTCTCTGACCCGCAGCCAGAAAAACGAAGGAGGAAACCCATGAGCGATAGTTTCTACCCCAAAGACGGTATGGGCAGCCTGCGTAAGCTGCGTAACGCCCGCCCCGAGTTGTTCAAGGCTTTTGTCGAGTTCGATACCAAGGTGTTTGAGGACGGCGCGCTGAGCGTCAAGATGAAAGAGCTGATCGCCGTGGCCACCGCCCATGTCACCCAGTGTCCGTACTGCATCGACGTGCACACCAAGCGGGCCGAGAAGGCCGGCGCGTCGCAGGAAGAAATCGCCGAAGCCATCTTTGTCACCATGGCTCTGCGGGCCGGGGGCGCTTTTGCCCACAGCACGGTGGCCTTCAGCGCGCTGGAGCACGGCTAGCCCACCCAGCCCGGTCCACAGGCGCGACCGAAGGAC
>WTHE01000071.1 GCA_011523315.1 Candidatus Binatota bacterium | reverse complement strand
GTCTATCCCCGCGTGTGCGGGGGAACCTTCGCCGACACGTGGACGGCCATCAGTGTCACCGGTCTATCCCCGCGTGTGCGGGGGAACCGGAGGGTCGGCAAATCCGCCGGCCTGGACCGACGGTCTATCCCCGCGTGTGCGGGGGAACCTCTAAGCGTTCTTTTTTTGTTGCCATGTCGCCAAGAGGTATGACCTAATTGTATTTCACCAGGTAGATCCCGTCGGCGTCGAATATCTCCTTGGGCGCTTCTCCAAGAAGCCGTATTCGCTGACCGCCTACAGCTGACGGCTCACGCCAGGTCATTACTATTGTCCCTTTCTGCAGTTCGTCATGCCACCGTGAAAGGACTTCCCAGACTCTTTGCCTGATACCTTTTGTCATGTTCGGAGAAGTGTATACGCCGGGCGCGATCTCCAACATGGCCGAAGCGAGAAATCCGCGAAAACGTGCCGCGACATTGATTGTGACCACGACTGTCATGTCTTGCTCCCTAGTTCCGGTTGGGCGAGCCGGTTGACGACTCCGGCATGGGGTCAATGTCTTCGAACAGTTTCTTGATGCGGTCGATCATCTTCGGGACCACACGCTGGGTTCGCAGCGTCTCGCCCGTGGTCCTGCGGGTATGCCTCTCGATATCGAGGTGTGGATCTGCCAATGCAGCCTTGGCAGCCTTGAACGCGGCCGGCAGCAGGACGGTGTCGCGAAAGAGGTCGGCAATGTCCAGCGCAAAGGCGTCGCCGCTATGCTCGTGAATGAAGCCCAGCTGCGGGATGGCGCCCACGGCCATGACGGCGATAACCGCGGCGGAGGTAACCGCGACAGAGGCGTGGTTGATGGCCTGATTCGGAATGTCAGCGGCCAATGGGTTCTTGCGGTCGTAGCGACGGCCTTTCCACGGAATGCCGTGCTGCTGGGCCAAGTTCTTGTAGGTCTGTCTCATGCGAGCGCCCTCGATTCCACGCAGGATGTCGATATCCGTGTGAGGAACGAGCTCCCCCAAGCGCATTGCGTACATTTTGCGGGCGACGGTGATGCGGCTGCCGCCGGCGTCTCCCCAGGCGCGCATCTGCCGACGGGCAGTTTCCGATGTGTCCGGCATGAGCGGCGGGGCCGTGTAGCACCTGACGCCGTCCTCGCCGACTGCGACGAGCGCGGTACCGTGACGCGCCATTAATCGCAAGGCGTCATGGCTCACCGTGGAGCCCGGCCCGAGCAGGATCATGGAAAGTGTTTGGAATGGGATTCCGTAGTTGCCACTTTCCAATGGGCTTGTCGCATCGGGTGGGCTATCGCGTTGGAAACGAAGGGTGCCATCGCGCACCGTGAGGGCGCCCCGGGACAGCCACAGCAAGCCATGACGGTCAGCATGAGGAATGCGAGCGGTTTCGAGTCCTAACCTTCCTCTTAACATGCTTCCCCCTTTGCGAAGTGGTGGATATTCGATTGTTAAGGTGCTTTTCCCACGGGAACAATCACATATGTCAACTCGATCTGGCGGCGGGCCGCAGCAGAAGCATGCCGTACCCGTAGGCGCGATGGCGTCCTATGCCCCGCGCTAAGAGATCAGCGAACTTACCCTCGTCAGTGATGGTAAGAGCGCCAGACATGACAGCATCCGGTCCTTCGATAGGTCGGGAGCCACGATTGCGAATTACCCGAGTTCTCTGAAACGACTTCAGGCGCACTTCTTCGGTCAATTGGGCTCCGCCTCGACGTCGGAACTGTTCCCGCAGCCAGTCGGTATAGACATCCTCTCTGCTACGTTTCATCCCTCCCTTTGGATGTTGGATTGCTTCCCAGAGAAAGGCATCCCACTCTGTGCCCGGGTGGCTTGCGGCCCTCTTGGAACGGCGAATTGTAGGTCGGATCAGAAGTTCGAAGCCAAGCCGCTGACCATGACTCCACGCTGCGGGCATAGGCTTGCTTGCCAACCCGTTTACTTGCAGCGCAGCGCATTGCAGTGGGTCGGCGTATAACATTGACGCTTCTCGCAAGGCATCGGCCCCGGCATTTGTATAGCCGTAGAGGACGCTGCGCGAGCACTGGGCAGCGGATGGTCCATGTCTCCTGCCGCGCGGCGTGATCATGCGAAAGGGTTTTGGAGCCAGCTCCCCGAAGCTCTCGGTCAGCAAGCAGTGCATGGCAAAGCCTTCATCAAATGCGTTGCGGCGCATCATTCGCCTGGACCCGACCCAACGGTGGAAGGCACGCATGTCTATGTCTGCGCGTATCATCTGCAAGGGAGGCGCGGCTGATGCTGCGGGGGCGTTCGAGATGGTTGTCCTGGTCATAGTTCTTCGTCCTTTACGATCTGCGAAGCCTCTGTCTTCTTCCCCGGCAGAAGATTTTTTTCGATCGTGCCTTCGCATACCATGCGGCCGCCGCCGTGCAGACCGGATATCCAGTTTCGCTGGTCGGTCAACATATAGGCGCGGTTGGACCGGACCTCCGCGACACCTTCCCCCTCCGGCCACAGGACGCGCACGGTCTGCGCGCCTCCATTGCTTTCCGCCAATGGGGTCGTTAGCAGCGCAGCCAGCACGGTAGCCCCGTCCTGAAAGCCCTGGAACAGCCGAGCGGAGGGCAGACACGGTTTCCTGCCGATGAACAGCGGACGGAAGGGCTGCTGCAGCGCCTCCGCCAATCGCTCCGTTGTCAGTTCGCTCCCGTCCCCCTGCAGGCGCAAAGCGACGGTAAGGCGCATATCGGCCAGGTAGTCCCGGTAGCGCAGCGTATTCGTATAGCCGCCGCCTTCGCGTCCTTCCGGCGCGCCGCGCGTTGTCCAACCGCTGTCCCTTTTGGAGATGGCCGCGGTCTGAAAGTCGGTCAATCGTGCGCCGGCCGCCGGTTCGCGGTCGATGCGGGCCGCAAATACCAGCCGGTCCTGTAGGCTCTGGTGTCGCGCGCCCTCCGTCCGGCGCCAGCCCAGCGCGTTCGCCAGCAGGCCGGTCAGCATCGAGGCGGCGGGAAACCAGCGCACGACGCCGTAGTTGTCTACCGTCTCCCCGCCGAAGGCCATCAGGGGCGCTTCCAGCGCGAGTATCAGATGGTTCACTTCAGGCCGCCTCCCCGGATTGGACAGCGTTCGCAGCCCACGCGGCCAGATCGTCGAGGCAGAGCCGTTCCGCGTTGGGGATATCGCAGTCGTTCACCGACATGAGGCGGCGCGTCTCGCGCAGGCCGTAGGCGCTGTCGAGTTGGGTCAGATATGTCGTCAGGGCTGCCGCGGCATCGGCCGTTTGGGCCTCAAGCCGGCTGCGGAAGGCGTTGGCCAGGCTGCGAGGTTGCCGCGATCCGCTCTCGATCAGCATCAGGTCGGCGAAGGCGTAGGGCGCGGTCGAGCCGAGCTTTGCGCCGGGCGTCACGGTAGCGATGAGATGGATCAGGTGCTCCACCACCTTTGCGCCCATCGACCTGTCGGCGCTCAGCCACTCTTCCGCCCCGCATCCCTCCAGGTTGGAGATCAGGGTGGGCAGGTCGACGACCACATAGCCGTAGAAGAGGCCCGCGGTCAACTCGGTGTCGCCGATATGGGCCGCGCCCGCATCTTCATCATCCTTTTGCAGGTCGTCAACAACCGAAAAGTAGTCGCTCTCGCTCTCTTCGGGATGGACAGTGAAGGCATGGGCGACATGGACGGCGGCGTCGATGTTGGCAGCCGGGTCCGACGTCACCATGCGGCCGAACAGCGCACTCTCCAGCCCGCCCGGAAGCCGGGTTGTTTCTCGCATCGCGCGCAAATTGTTGCCTTCGCCGCGTCGCGTGTGGAAAACATCCTCGGCGGCCTTTTTGGCTGCGCCGTCATCTTTCGGATATTCAGCGCAGATGGCGGCGGCTTTTTGGCGAAGGTACTCCACCTCCGACAGCCCCAGCAGAAGGGGTTGGCGTCCGCTCTCGGATGTGCCGCTGCTGCCGTATACGCCTACGTTGAACGCCTCTTCAACCGCTGTCAGTACCTTCTCATCGCTCTCGCCGGCTTCCCGCAGCGGCTGAATCACCTCCCGCTCAACTACATTGCGGGAGCGTATCGCTTGGGCCGCATTGGGAACGTTGTGGATGGCGTAGTCGTCCTCGGCCACGCGCCAGTGCCTCTTGAGACATTGCGACGAAATGCGCGTGCGCACCTCCCCGCCGAAGGGCATGCGCTTGGCCAGGCCGCTGTCATCGCGGTTCAGCAGCGCGGCCGGGTAGGAGTGCAGCGTGTGGATTTGCAAAAAACGTGCGGTCGTCATGCTCGGTAAATCCTTTCGTTGGTATTTTTGGCTATTCGTTCTGGTCTGAAGACCTGCTCTGGCCCTCGATTCGGTAGTACTCGCGGGCGATGCGGCGCCGTGCTTGCTCCGCAGCCTCTTCGTTGTAGCCTTCGTTGCGGATAAACCAAGCCATCTCCCGCCAGTTGAACGGCTGGCCGGCCGCGGCCAGCATACGGAAGAGCCGCGCCAGCAGCGTGCGCAGGATTGGGCCGCGCGCGGTCAGCAGCCGGTTGAGGCGCATCTCGCTGTAGTAAGGGCTGGCGCGCTGGCTCTCTCCGCCGAGGTAGAGCGCCCGCCCGACCGCCATGCTCCCGTCATGCGCGGTACGGCTCGCGCCATCGCCGGACGTGGTGGGCGTCATCAGCGCGATGCCGTGCAGGATCAGCGCCCACTTGTTCTCGACCTGGCGGCCGCGCAACAGGTTGCGCCGGGCCAACAGCCGCCAGACGACCGCGGCGTCCGGCGCGTCCGGGTCCATCCGCCGCAGTGCGGCCAGATCGCCGCGCCGAAAGTCGTCGCTGGCAATCTCGCGCGCGTAGCCTACGGCGATGTCGCCCCAGTTCGCGGGCTGCTCTGCGCGCGGCGGCGCGCTGGCCGTGTCAACAGTCTGTGCCGTCGTCATACTTCATCTCCCTGATTCGCTTCGTCAAATACGAACGCCAGCCCTTGCGGCCCGCGTATTCTCCCTTCGAATAGCCCCTCGGCGTTGGCGCGGGCGCGGTAGCGGTGGATGGTGGGACACGGCAGCGCGTTCATCGCCTGTTGCAGGATCGCGCGCGCCCGGTTGATCACGCTGCCCTCGCCGTCCAGCAACCATGATTTGCGTATGCGGCCCCGCTCATCCCTGTCATCGCTATCGAACTCGGCTTGGAGCGCGGCAAAGAAGCGGGCGTCAACGAATTCGTCCAGCCGGTTGAGCCAGGGACGCGCCAGCCTGCGATGCTCTTCGCTCACCTTGTTGCTGTTCCCGCGTGCGGCAAAGACTTGAATGGCATGACTGAGGATGCGCTGCAGCGTGCCGATATTCTCGATGCGCTCCTGGGCGATGCGCCCCAGCTCGTCCATGCTTGCGCGCCGCAAGATCGCCCGCTTTACCTTGGCGTTGATCGGGATGACGCGTTCGTGGTAGCCCTCAGTCTTGCCCTGGCCCCGCACCAAGCCACGGGCAAGAAGCAGAGTCGGCGCCGACGAGCTGTCTTCGGCGTGGGTCGGTCGCAAAAGCGCGGGCTGCTCCCAATTCCCAGGCGTGAGATATTCGATGACCCGTTTGTAGGTAAACCCCCCGCTCGGGAGGGTCAGCGCCTTGTTCTCTTTGCGGTTGACCGGCATCCACGGGTCCCCTGTCACACCGTTAAGCTTTTTCGCCTCGATACGCGCCGCCTTGGAGCTTGTTCTGAGGCCGTGCAGATGGCCGCCGGCATCAACGCGCAGGCGAATGCGGCGGCAGACCTCGATGTAGTACGGATTCAGTTGGTTCAGCAGTAGCGCCTCGTCCTTTGTCCCGTCCCAGGGCAGCGTCCACAGCAGGGCATCGCCCGCATCGATCATCGGATAGACGGCCACCAGGGCGTCGTGCGCCTCGAGCAGTCCGGCCATGTCGCGGCGCAAATGCGCGCCCGGCCTTGTCGCGGACGTAAGCGAGAAGGCCGCCCGGCTGCCCAGCCCGCCATTCATCCTTGAGATGCCGTAGTTGCCCGCGCCGCCAAAACCCTCCATCGTCTGCAGCGTGACCAGCGCGAAAATCCAGTCATCGGTTTCCGCCCGCGCGGCCACACTCGCTTTAATGTCGTGATTCTTCGAAAGCACCAGCATATCCAGGGCGTCGGGTGTCGGCACAGCGGTCTTGTAATCCTTCAACCTGTCAGGCGAGCGAGCGGGCGGCTGCATGAAGGCGGGCCTGGTTATGTCATCCACGACCAGCCGCCACGGTTCATCCTCCGCAAAATCCGGCGTCAGGCCCCGGATCAGGCGTAGCCACACTTCGGCGTCCTCCGGCGGCTCGCGCAGGTCCGCTTTGCGCAGCGCCATTGCGCCGAGTTGCGCCAGAAAGGCGTGCCACGCGTGGCGTTGGTGGGGCCTGAGCGCGGGAAAGGTCAGCACCTCATCGCGCATCAGCAGCGCCTGGGTCTCCGGCAACGTCGCATGAAGATGCGACTCGTTCGATGTTGTGACTCGAATGATGGGATCCAACAGCAAATCGTTGATCATTTTGACAAATCCTCGTTTCTTCCTTACCCTGCCTTATAAGACAGAATAGAGTCTTCAGCAGTACACAAATTCACTTAAAGGTTACATACTCGGTTAAGTTAAGTGTTTTCGTATTTTAGTTCAAGTCTTGCCATTTGTCAACCCCCAATTTTTTTGGATTTTCCCCACACACGCGGGGATAGACCGACTTACTCTAACCGAGTCCGGTTAAATAGAAGGTTCCCCCGCAAACGCGGGGTCATTTCGGATTTCTGGCTCGACAAGTCGCGGGCTATCCCGCCCAAGTTCCGTCCTTGAGCTGCCGCAGCCCCAGGCGGTCATAGCGGAAGCACATGCCGCCGACACTGAACTCGATGCCGCTGTCCCTTGGCTCCCAGGGAACCGGCTCTTCCCCCGTCAGACCGTGCGCTAGGTGGCCGGGAATGGCGAGCTGGCCGATCGCGCACTCCGCGGCAAAGGGGCTGCGCGCCGCGGGCTCCAGGGCAATCTCCACGCCCTCATCCCCCAGCCTGGTGCGTATC